>JALZVN010000329.1 GCA_023299965.1 Saprospiraceae bacterium
CTAATCTCTTCTACCTTTTGGCTGAATAGTTTCACCATAGCTTGGTAGTCCCATCCTTTGACTTTATATATCTTCATTCCCCCAGAGTTGTACTCATAAGAGAAACCATCCAAGGCTTCTGAAATACTAGCTTTAGTGGTTTGATATTCTTTAGGTACAGAGATACCGTATCCGTCATCCCAAACAAATACTGCTAGAGGCACTTTACTTACGGAAGCCGCATTGATTGCTTCCCAGAATACACCTTCTGAAGTACTCGCATCTCCAATCGTACAAAAGCTTACTTCATTACCATTGACAGAAAAGTTCTGACCTGCATCTATGCTTGCATTTTCTCTATATTTTTTAGAGGCAAATGCAATCCCTAAACTTCTTGCCATCTGCCCTCCAGTGGAGGAGATACATGAAGTTACATTTTTGAGTTCTGTATGTTTAGTCCAATTACCTGCCTCATCAATGAGCGGAGTAGCGTAGTGATTATTCATCTGACGTCCTCCAGAAAATGGATCATTGCTAGAATCTGCATATAGCTGTGCAAAAAACTCTTCAATCGAACAGAGTCCTAAGGCAAACATGAAAGTCTGATCTCTATAGTACCCTGATCTAAAGTCTCCGTTCTTAAAGGCTCTTGCCATCGCCACCTGTGGAACTTCTTTGCCATCTCCTAATATCCCAAATTTACCTCTACCCGACAGTACATCTTTTCGACCTAGCAAACTTGCTTCTCTACTGATACAACAAATCCAATAATCACTCAAAACTTCCTCGTGATATTCGTTTTCATTGCTTACAGTTTTCAGTAAATTCTTGTCAACAACAGGATTATCTATCATATTTTGGATTAATGGTTATAAATAAGGTTAATTATCGTGGTAATCACGCATCAAATATACGAATAACCGTTCGTATGACTACGATATTGGCTTTACATAATTAATGCATCCTTAGTAAAACTGTATTTTTGAGTCTTTTGTTTTGGGCTTTTCTTAACAGAATTAACGCTAGTTTAACAAGGAAATGTGCCGTAGATATTTCATATTAGTATGATTATTGCTAATTTTGGGGTAGGAAAAGTGAACAACACCCCTTTTCCATTGTTTTTGTACAACAAGTTAAATCATTAAAAAATGAAGAATATATTAACATTACTCACTTTATGCCTTTGTATTGGCTTTTTATCTGCTCAGGATGGTTCTTATGCACCAACTGATAATGCTGAAAAAGTAGCTTCTGAAGGACCAATTATGGAATTTTCAGATGTCGTAGTTGATTATGGTACGATAAAGCAAAATGCTGAACCGTTCAGAGTATTTAAGTTTACGAATAACGGTAACGAGCCATTAGTAATTAAGCACGCAAAAGGTAGCTGTGGTTGTACAGTACCAACTTATCCAAAAGAGCCTATCTTACCTGGTGAGACAAATGAAGTAAAAGTTAGATATGATACTAAGCGTATCGGCAAATTCACTAAGACGGTTACACTTACTACCAATGAAGAGGTTAGCAAAAGAGTTCTAACAATCAAAGGAGAAGTATTGAAGCCAGAAGCAGAGCCTGCAGCTGTGCCATTGAGTGAGCCTTCAATATTGAATGGAGGAAACTAATTCTGTTTTCTTTATCAAAAAAGCCTTTTTCGTAATAACGAAAAAGGCTTTTTTTATGCCCTAACTCTATATTTCAGAAGCGGGTCTTACGATCTATATAACAATATTTAGCCTGAAAAGAGGAAACCCTCACCCATAAAAGGCAAGGGCTCCTAACCCAAACAAATAAACACAAAAACTTTTTTAACTGAATTACCTTATAAAACTATATAAATAGGTTGCTTGTACCAACAGTGCAATCAAAATAATGTGACATTGAAATAGGGAGCATATGCTATAATATATTGCCTGAGTGTCTTCTGCACTTCAAGCTAAAACAGTATGGAATTTGAATCTGATGGATCACTATCACTCTACAGTTTAAAGCTTTTTACACAATTTAATTGCTAAACTAAAACAACTTTGATCCTGTACAGTTAGTAGTGGATAAGTGGTGTTGCTATACAAAATGGTGACTTCGTTTTTCTAAGCTCCCGTAGCACAGAAAACCATGAAAGTTTAATTCTGGTAAAAAAATTAACTAAAATCAAATGCTCCCTTCAGCAGCTAAGCCTCTTTAATATTTTTTATATTCGACCCTACAAAAGGAAAAATTTATGATACTCGTATTATCCCCTGCTAAAACCTTAAATGAAGAACCAAGTCAAATTAAGGATTATTCCGAACTGGTCTTTGCACCGGAAAGCCAAAAATTAGTTAAAAAGCTAAAAGATCTCAAACAGATAGAGCTAGAAAAACTAATGCACATTAGTAGCAAACTAGCTGAGCTAAATCTTGGTCGATACAAGAACTTCAAAAAAGAATTTAATACGGATACTGCTCTGCAAGCTATTCATATGTTTAAGGGAGACGTCTACGTTGGTCTTGATGCCCCTTCATTTGACAAAAATGACCTTAAATTTGCTCAGAAAACGGTTCGTATCCTGAGCGGACTATATGGCATAATCAAGCCATTGGATCTGATACAGCCATATAGATTAGAGATGGGTACTCCTTTCTCCAATGGGCATGGAAAGAATTTGTATGAGTTTTGGGGAACTAAGATCACTGATCAGCTTAATAAAGAACTTACTGCAAGCAAGTCTAGCCATCTTTTGAATTTAGCTTCAGTGGAATACTTCAAATCTATCCAAAGAGATCAACTAGTCAAGCCAGTTTTGGATATCGATTTTAGAGAAGAAAGAGACGGCAAACTGAAGGTTATATCCTTTACAGCTAAAAAAGCTAGAGGAGATATGGCTAGACAAATTGTTAGACAAAGAATCAAGAAGGCAAATGATCTGAAGCAGCTCAATATCCTAGGATATACCTACAACGAAGGGGGATCTACAGATTCAAAATACTTATTTATAAAATAGGAAACTCCTATTCAACGCTTATCTTACAATGGCGGTTTGGAAACTAACTTTTTCCAAGCGCCGTTGTAGATATGATGCTATTAATACCCAACTCTTCAATAGTCTACTTCCATTGTGGACAGGCTTATTCCTCTCTAGTCAGTTCAAAAAAGGGAGCATCCCACTCATTGTGAAAAACAGTATCAATCCCCCCTATACTTTATCAAAAGAAGTGCTTATCTTGGAAGAGCAATTGCGCTATAGAGATGAAAACCTAATGTAAATCAAAATGGAAGAATACTACAAAGAAGCTAAGAAATTAGTCCAGAAGAAGAAAGGTTTTTATGGAAACTTTACCAGCTGGTTGATCATGTCTATATTTTTCTTTGTGTTGAATATGACTATGAATACTCATTTCCATTGGTGGATCTTTCCAGTATTAGGCTGGGGCATCGGAGTAGCTTATCAATATGTAGAAACTTTCGGAATCTTCAATTCAAAAAACTGGGAAAAGAGAGAAATCGAAAAAGAAATGTCTCGCCTTTATTATAGGGACAGATATAAAGCCAATAGAGATGGTTTAACCTTGAATGATATCCCTGATAGAGAAGAATTAGATATTCCAGATTTTGAAAAACTCAAAAGAGAGTGGGACGATCAGGAGTATGTGTAAGCGCTACTCGTAATATACCGCAACCAACTTACCTACCCTTTCTTTAAAGGTATCATACTCCTTCGCTAGCTTGTGAAAGAACAGCTCTCTGTACTGAAATCCCTCAGAGCTAATGAGCACAGATCTTCGCTTAATATTATCAACCCATACATTTGCCTGCTTGACAAAACTAGGACTGTAGGTAATCATATAATGAGGCATATCTATACCTATAAATGCACTCTGAATATCATCAGAGTCATAGAGCAAAATATTCACAAAGTTGCCAAATTCATTCAAGTAAATGCGCGGTGCATGACTGCCAGGACTTACATCAGCCGCTTTAGGAGAGGTTACTTTTTGCAAGGTGGATAGCAATCTTTCTATATCCTTAAGCAGCAAACCAATAAAATCTGCATTTGGAAAAGCACGCATAGTGATACAAAAAACAATCTGCTGATAGAGATTATTCAACATACTAGGATTCCAAATTTCGGTGACTTTTTGGCTCTTGTAATTGTACTGAATTTCTTTCCTCAAAGATTCCATTCGTTGATCGATGGAAACCGTTTTGTCTATGATCAACTTTGCTTCATTATAATGAAGGTGATTCCAGATAGAAATTAAGAAATGCAAGATATACTTATGCGAGAAGTAATAATTGATCGGCAGCTCATTCGCTAGATAAGTAATCTTACTACTCTTATGCCCAGTGGTCGGCTTTAGATACACCGCAAAGCGATCTACAAAGTCGATGCTGGACGCATTATCTCTCTTCCAAAATGGATGAAAGAAAGGCATATAGCTTTCATTTTGAAAAATATTATCCAGAGATATTTTAAATATCCCAGCAAGTTGTACCATTTCACTCGCTGTAAGCGCAGTTGTTCCATTCATTCTTTTATAAACAGCCCCTTTCCCTAGGTGCAACACCTCCATAGTAGTATGCAATACTTCTTCTGGCGAATGCCTTTCACTTACAAAGTCAAAAAAACGTTTTTGTATATCTACTTGATTATTCATAAAGGTCTCTCTATTCTATTGGATACTCTGTTTCTTTATCAGCTTCAAAATAGAAAATTTTACGCAGCTTATGCACTCAACAAGGATATCAGGGGTGTATTGGGCGCATTATTGTATAGTTATTTTTGTTATATGTTTTTTGTTATTTTATATTCACTTGACAAAAAAGTAAGTTTTGAAAAGTTTGAAAAAAAATCAATAAATAATTTTCTTCATATACACATTATATAATTTCGTTATATGTTCTTTTTCTGATAGTTATAATCTATTCGAAATAAAATTACTTTTTTTTCAAAAAAAACGTAACCCTTGAAACCCTCTTGAGGAAACCTATCCATGATGTCCCGTTTAATTATAATAGGAAGACGGAACATACTTAGTCATGAGAAAACTACTTACCCATCTTTCTCCATTTTACCCTAAATGGAATGAAATAAAAAAAATGATTGCTGATCACAAAGATATATTGGCAAGATGACCGAAAGTGGAAGCACTTTCTGAATGGACTGTTAGCTCTAAATCCGATTACAAAAAAAAGCTGCACTGGGCTTGAGACACCCGCGTAGTTTTATTCAATTTTGAATTTATTTTAGGTTAACAAATAATGTAAAGTTTATGGCTTTAATTCAATCTGAGAACAAAGACCATCCACAGAGCTATACAGTCCATTCTTCATTTTTGCTAAAGTGTAGGGAGCTACACTAAAGAACTTCTGCTAAACTCGATTGTAAATCCGGATTCTGCATGGGGCGCTCGCCCTGGTAGATCCGGAATTTTTTTGCCCCTACTCTATCTTTCCAAGTTTATATTTTATGGGAGTATCCATCCTTTCTATTTCAAAAAAAATAGAAAGGATGGTCGCGCTATCCGTTTGTATTCGGCACTTCTGATGCCCAGTATACATAGTCCTAGCTAGTCTTCGCCTATCGGCTCAGCCGTCGCTAGTCCTTGTATACTAGTGCATCATAAGCCCCTCATATCACTGCTATCGCTTACTCAAAATGAATGTTGCGGACTGTCTTCAGTATGCGCTATTTTTTATACTTTTATGAGATTTTAACCAAGATTACGATGTTTAGCGAAAGAATAGCGAATGCGCTCCATTTAGACAAAAAAAGAGTAAAAGCAGTTATAGAATTATTAGAGGAAGGGTCTACTATTCCATTCATTGCTAGATACCGAAAGGAAATGAGTGGATCTATGGATGAGGTCAAGATTGCCGATATTGCAGAGCACTTGAAGAAGCTCAATGAACTAGTAGCAAGAAAAGAGTATATCCTCAAAGCCATCAAAGAACAGGGCAAACTACATCCAAAATTAGAAAAACAAATCGTGCAATGTTGGGATCCCACCCTGCTAGAAGATCTTTATTTGCCTTACAAAAAGAAAAGGCAGACCAGAGGTGAGATGGCTAAAAAGAAAGGACTAGAATCCTTGGCAAAGTTAATCTTCGCGCAAGATAACACCTCTTTACAAAAGGCAAGTAAGACATATATCAATAAAGAAGTCGCAAATACTGAAGAGGCGTTAGCAGGTGCTAGAGATATCATCGCGGAATGGGTCAATGAAGACGGACAAATCAGAGATAAGGTCAGAAAACTATTCTCTAAAGAAGCGGAAATTCAATCTAAAAAAGTAAAAAGCAAAGAAGAGGAAGCAAAGATCTATAAAGACTACTTTGACTTTAATCAAGCTCTTGACAAATGCCCTTCTCATCGCCTCCTAGCTATCCGCCGAGCAGAAAAATTAGGTCTACTGCGGGTAAGCATAGACATAGATGCAGAAAGAGCTCAGCATAGCATAGAAACAAAAATTATCAAAAATCAAAGCGAATCTGCCAAGCAGGTACAGCTAGCTATTGCAGATGCATATAAAAGACTGCTTAAGCCATCCATTGAGACAGAATTCAAAAACATAAGCAAAGATAAAGCAGATGAAGTAGCCATGGAAGTCTTTGCAAGAAACCTGAGGCAATTATTATTAGCTGCTCCTTTAGGTGGTAAAGTGGTTTTAGGATTAGACCCTGGCTTTAGGACAGGCTGCAAATTAGTAGTGTTGGATAATACAGGATCGCTCCTTTTCAATTCCACGATTTATCCTCATCCACCACAAAACAAATCATCAGAAGCAAAACATAAACTCGCGCAACTTATAGAAAAATATAAAGTCGAAGCAATTGCTATCGGCAACGGAACGGCAGGCAGAGAGACAATGCAATTATGCAAGAATATAGATCTCCCCTATCCACTCGACATTTACTTTGTCAATGAATCAGGAGCTTCTATCTACTCCGCATCTAAAATAGCGAGAGAAGAATTTCCCCACCAAGACATCACAGTAAGAGGAGCCGTATCTATTGCTCGACGATTGATGGACCCTCTAGCAGAGCTGGTAAAAATCGACCCTAAGTCAATCGGCGTAGGTCAATATCAACATGATGTCAATCAAAATCGATTAAAAGAAAACTTGGATCAGGTTGTGTCTTCCTGTGTGAATGCAGTCGGCATCAATCTAAATACCGCTAGTGAACATTTGTTGAGTTATGTATCAGGATTGAATACCACTCTTGCTAAAAACATAGTTGGCTATAGAAATGAAAATGGCGTTTTTAAATCTAGGTCGGAACTCAACAAGGTAAAAAGACTTGGCAAGAAAGCCTTTGAGCAAAGTGCAGGATTTTTGCGTATCAAACAAAACAAAAATCCCCTTGACAATACTGGAGTGCATCCTGAACGCTACAAGCTAGTCAAAGAGATGGCCAGTTCTGTAAATTGCAAGGTCCCAGACCTTATAGGCAATGCTCCCAAGATTGACGAAATAAAATTGAGTACTTTTATATCTGTGGACGCAGGCCTTCCTACCCTGAAAGATATACAAAAAGAACTCAAAAGACCAGGACTGGATCCTAGAGGAGAAGCCAAGCAAATAGATTTTAATGATAAAATAAAAAGCATTGAAGATTTAGAAATAGGGATGATCCTACCTGGTGTCATTAACAACATCACCAAATTTGGTGCATTCGTTGACATCGGAATAAAGAAAGGAGGTATGATTCATATTTCTCAATTGGCTAACAAATTTGTTAAAGATCCGGCAGACGTTGTACACCTTGAACAACACGTTCAAGTCAAAGTCCTAGAAGTAGATTTAGATAGAGGAAGAATCCAACTATCAATGAAAGATATAAATCAATAAAAAGATGAAAAAATATATTCCTTTACTTTTATTTTTCTGCAGCGCTGTATGCTTCACATGTAAGACAAAACCAGTCAGCGAAAAAGTAATGTCTACTTCAGCTCCAGTGGTAGAAGTCTCTGTCCGTTTTTTAGATAGTTTAGATGCTTCAAATAGTGTTTTAGTGGATAATACCAATGAGATATTCACAAGGCTTACCTCTTTAGATATGTGTATCCAAATGAAAGGAGACTGTAAAGAAGGAGAAAGTAAAGACAGCATCGTAAAGCGTTACAAAAAATATTTACAAAAAGATGTCACCAATTTTAGTGATGACGAAATAAACTGGCTGGGTGGAATATGGGCGGAAGCAGTCAACCTCTGCAACGGTCTCAATAAAAACATCTTGCCCGCTACTGTCAACCTCATCAAGTCTAAAGGATCATACTATGGTGGAGATGCTTTCTACACTCGAGAAAATTGTATTGTCATTCCTTCGGAAAGAATCGCCTTGAGACAAAATGAAGCGATGCTCTCCGTAATGTTGCACGAAATTTTCCATTTATATAGTCGTGAAAAACCTGCAAAGCAAAAAGCATTGTATAATATCATTGGATTCGAAAGTATCGGAGACTCTAGAGATTTGATTATAGATAGTCCATTAAAAGAACGCCTACTTTGCAATCCTGATGGGCCTAATTTCGCCTACGGCATAGATCTTCAGTCTAGCAAAGGTGATATCAAATGTATCCCTATTATTAGTTCTACATTAGACAAATTTATTCCATCAAAAACTCAATTTTTTGACTACCTCTATTTTGATCTTTTTGAAGTTCAGAAGCAATCCAATGGAAAATGGAAAGTCATCTCCGATGACAAAGGACAAGCTGTAGTACCGGATGATGCAATGCCTTCGTTCTTCGATCAAATAAAATTTAATACCCAGTACATCATACATCCTGATGAAGTACTAGCAGACAACTTTATGATATTGGCTCTATCCAAAAAAGATCCATCCACTTTAGAAAACTTTGATGAAGCTGGAAAAACCTTACTCAAAAAAATAGAAGACGCATTGTAACCGTTATATAGCCATATGACTCTAATCAACAAGTACATGCCTAGCCAAAAGAGATATAAGCTACTTGGACTTTGCTTGATAGTATGTATCGTCTATTATATCTTTTGCCTACCCAGTAAGTTGTTTGACACCCCCTATGCAAAGGTATTGGTAGATGAAAGCGGACAACTCTTGAGCGCCAGTATCTCCGCAGATGGTCAGTGGCGATTCCCGCCTATTGATAGCGTTCCACACAAATTTGCTACTGCCCTTATTCAATTTGAAGATAGGCGATTTTATTCGCATTGGGGTGTAGATCTGCAAAGCGTAGCCCGTGCTATTCATCAAAATATTAGTAATAGAAAAGTAGTCAGCGGTGCAAGTACGCTGAGTATGCAGGTCATGCGGCTTTCTGCTCCCCAAAACAAACGGAACCTCTTCAATAAAATTCAAGAGATGATAAAAGCTACTCGCTTAGAGTTCCGTTTATCAAAAGAAGAGATTCTAGAACTATACACCTCGCACGCTCCATTTGGGGGCAATGTGGTCGGTTTAGAAGCTGCATGCTGGAGATATTATAGCAAAGCTCCTGATCTACTTACTTGGTCAGAAGCTGCAACCCTAGCAGTGCTACCAAATGCTCCTGCTCTTATTCATCCAGGTAGAAATAGAAAAGAACTACAAGAAAAAAGAAATAGATTGTTGGCGAAGCTACTTGACACGGGTCATATAGATTCTCTGAGCTATAACCTATCGGTAGACGAGCCCATCCCTGTTGCACCAAAAGCACTCCCTAGGTGGGCTAACCATCTCATGCATACTGCCTACAGATATGGAGATCAAAAAAGCAGAGAAGGCAAAATAAAATCTAGCATCGACATTCATCTTCAAAAAGAAGTGCATCGAATCATAGGTCAAAGCCATAGTGTAAATGATGCAGAATTCATCCATAATAGCGCTGCTCTTGTTATACATGTCCCCAGTGGAAAAGTAAAAGCTTATATAGGTAATGCTCCCAATGCAGGTTTTAAAAATCAAGGCGATGTGGATATTGTGATGGCACCAAGAAGCACCGGTAGTATTTTAAAACCATTCTTGTATGCGCTCTGTCTGCAGGATGGGAAATATTTACCCGATGCTATGATCAAAGATGTGCCTATCCAACTCCAAGGATACGCTCCTAAAAACTTTGATCGCAAATTTTCTGGAGTAGTCCCTTTTTCACAAGCATTGAGCAGATCACTCAATGTGCCTTTTGTCAATGCACTACAAGAGTATAATTTGGAAAAATTCTATGACTTTCTCCAAGACGCAGATTATAGTCACATCACAGCCTCTCCAAATCATTATGGTTTGAGTCTTATCTTAGGAGGTGCGGAAGCCAACTTATGGGATCTGAGTTCGACTTATGTCAGTATGGCTAGAACCTTGCGTGACTATCCTAATACCAATGGTACGTATCAAGCGAGCGATTTTGACAAAGCCAGCTGGCTTGCAAATCATGAAATTCCAACAATGAAAAGAACTGAGCATTCGGATTTTCTTTCAGCTTCGGCTATCTGGCATACCTTCAAGGCTATGCAACAGGTAAAACGTCCAGATGAAGAAGGCCATTGGGAAAACTTTGACTCCGCGGTAAACATCGCTTGGAAGACAGGAACTAGCTTTGGCTTTAAAGATGCATGGGCTATCGGTGTCAATGCTGAGTATGTGGTCGGCGTGTGGGTAGGCAATGCAGATGGGGAAGGTAGACCAGGTCTAATCGGCGTAAAGAAAGCCGCTCCTATCCTTTTTGATATTTTCAAACAACTACCAAGATCAGATTGGTTCGAGCCACCTTACGATGACATGGTGCAAATGCCCGTATGCAGAAAATCTGGATATAGAAGCCACAAAGATGTATGCCCTACAGTGGACACCATCTGGGCTCCGCAACAAGGCTTAAAAGCAGATATATGCCCTATGCATCAAGTTGTATTTACCAATCAACAAGGCGATCGACAAGTGAACGCCACGTGTTATCCAAGAGCACAGATGCAGAAAAAGACTTTCTTCGTTCTCAATCCTACAGCTGCTTACTTCTACAAACGTTTTGACCCACAGTATCAAGCACTGCCCGTCCTAGCTCAAGGTTGCTCTACGACTAAAGCGAAGCAACGGAATATGGAATTCATCTATCCTAAAGCAAATGACAAAATCTATATTCCTATAGAACTAGATGGCAAACTTGGAAAAGCGATCTTCAAGGTAGCGCATATCCTAGATGGTGAAGTACTGTATTGGCATCTTGGAGAGGAATATCTAGGAAGTACTTCAGAGTTTCATGAGATGGCACTGCAGCCCCCTTATGGCAAAAATAAGATCACCGTTATAGATTCAAAAGGTAATCGAATTAGCCAAAATTTTGAAATCTTGAACAATCAAAAAACTGGAAATAAGTAGGGGCAAAAAAAAATCCCTGCACCTAGAAGGGAGTTAAGGTGCAGGAAGATTAAACAAACATACTATGAGAAAACTAGGTCAAATATATGGGTGTTTTACGTTATATGTGGGGCACTATGACGTCTAGGTAGGCAAAACTTACTAAGCGGTAAGAATCGTTTAGAAAGCGGTCGTCTTCAGTGCCAAATTTTTGGTCAAATGTGGGTTATTTGAGTTTAAAATCGACAACTGGGAGAATTAATTCCACTCTAGTCCCCATTGCATTCCCCGTTTGCTTGTCATAAAGATCAATCGTCTCTACAGATAAATCAGGACTATTTAAACTAGATTTAAGAACATCTAATCTCTTTTGGGTAATAGAGGTCCCCATGGACTTGTGCTGCTCGTGGTAGCCTCCTTTGGCTTGGATTTCTCCTGCTTTGACTCTGCCGATTCCATTATCCTCAACTATGCACTTGAGTGTGTCCTCAGTATGGTAAATAAATTCTACCAACAGTCTACCATCACTTCTAGTGCGAATGCCGTGTTCAAGCGCATTTTCAACATATGGCTGTACGATCATACTCGGTAGGCAGACCAAATCTTCCTCTAGTTCATCATCGACCTTGACCACAAAAGTCATTTGGTCAGAATAACGAAGCTTTTTATTGATATCTAAATACTCCTTTAGGAACTCCACTTCGTCCTCTAAGGAGAGACTTTCAATATCTGAATAATAAAGGCTCTTTCTAATTAAGCTAGCAAATTGAGCAAGATACTTAGCTGCATTTTCTTTTTCATTGGAACTGATATACCCTTGTATGGAGTTGAGTGCATTGTGAATGAAATGCGGATTCATTTGCGCCCGTAATGCTTTTAGTTGTAGTTTTTTAGATTCAAGACGAAGCAATTCTGATTCTTGCTCTTTGCTCTGCGCGTCATATTTTATTTGGAGCTCCGTTATCTTTCTTGCTTTGACTTCTTGTTGATATTCTTCATTGTGATTGGCGTGCATCAACTGATATCTATAAGCCATTTCAAAATTTTCTTGCTCAGCGTAATATGCAGCAATACTTTGGTACATTATAGCCAATAGCTTATTGCTTTCACTGGCTTTTGCGTATTCAAAGGCTTTTAGCAAGGAATCTAACCTCTTTTGGTTTTTATCCAATTTGAGGTAGGCTTCTGCTTTCCAAAGCTGTAAGTAAAAGAGATTAGGAAGATCTTTCTTTTCTTGTTGATCATATATTTTCTCCGCTGTATTGTATTTTTCTAGTGCATTCTTGATATCGCCTTGCTCAAATAAACAAAAGCCAGCATTGGCGTACGCACCAGCCTTAGCCGCTACACTCGAGTCGTCCTTAATGATGATAGATTTTTCAAAAAAGGATTTGGCCACTTCGTAATTCTCTAAGGCGATATAACCCAAACCAGCTAATAGGTAATGCCAACTCAGTCGTCCTTTGATGTCATTCTTCTCGCACAAATCTACCACGCTAGTGTATGCTCTCACACTCTTTTTGACATCTCCATTGTGCTCAAAGATATTACCTAGACCGCTTTGAATCACCGTCTGAAAGTAATAATCCTTTGTATCTAAAGCTTCTGCTTTATCGAATCGTTTTTGTGCTTTATGAAATAAAGAAAGCGCTTTATCATAATTTTCTTCTTTGAGATAAACTCCAGCCTCTCGGCACAACAATCTAGCTCTTAATTTTTTATCCGGAAAATCTCTTAATATTCTTCTTGCTTTGGCGATATAGTGTCTTGCTATTTCTAGTTTATCTAGATTGATACATACTCCTACAAAATCAATATACCCCTCGAGCTGCTCCTTTGCGTCTCCAGAGATTTCTAGAATTTCAATAGCTGCTGTAAACTTACTTTCCGCAAGCTCATAATCATAGTCTTGATTGTGTATTACGCCCGCTTTCAGGAGATAGCTTAAAAATATTTCTGGTTCTTTATGATTCTTAAGCAAGACTTCCATTTGGTGAATGGCAAATTTTGCTTTCGTGTTGTCTGTATAAATTAACTGGTCCGTCAACTGATCTAGCATGCGTAGTTGCTGGATGGGTTCATCGCTAGAGAGGATGGCATCTTCAAGTTTTTGAATAGCGTCTGTAAACATAGGATATCAAATATGGACAATCTTAAACAAAAACGGGTACACAACATACATTGTGACCCGTTATTTAATTCTTGACAGTGTATCAGTGAGGTACAGTACCTCCCCAACCACCAAACCAGAAAAATGCTCGCTTGCTTCCTCCTTTGATTTTTTTCATATCGTCAAAGTCGAGTACAAAGAGGTCTTTCTTCAAGTCTTGAAGTTTAACCAATTTTCCCATAGTACAGGATTTTCGTGTTGTTAAAAATTGTCAGTAAATATATATTATACCCTTCGAAAAGGGTACAACTTCTTTAGCAAAGGAAATCTACATCCCCATTTGCATTGCCTTCAACTGCTGTATAAATGCAGGTCTTCTTCTTCTTGACACCTCTATCTCTTTCTCATCATCCATGATCAAATATCCCCCTTCTCCCTTCACGAACTTTTGCATATAATTCAAATTGATTACATGCTTTTTATGCACTCTAAAGAAGTTCTTACTCTCCAATAAATCAGCATACCACTTGATCGTTTTGGAAACTGTAATCTTCTGCTTGTTCTCTAGATAAATGTGTGTATAGTTGTCCTCCCCTTCTAGTCGTATAATATCCTTGATATTGACAAAGTAGATGCCATCCACTGCGGAGATACTCATCTTTGAAAAGATGTTAGGATTGGTGTAGTATTCTTTAAACACCTCCAGGCGCTCGTTGATAGATTCGTCCGCACTAGGCGTATATCTACTAACTGCCTCTTTTAGCTTATCCGGATCTATTGGCTTTTGGATATAGTCTATAGAACTATATCTACAAGCCTGTACTGCATATTCTGAAAAAGCAGTCACAAAAATAATATTGAACGAGATGTTGGGATTCTGGTCTAGTAGACTAAAAATGAGCCCATCAGACAACTGAATATCCATGAATGCCAGGTCTATTTTAGTACCTAGATTCTGCAATAAAATTTGTCCTTCCGCTATACTCGTTGCCGTACCTAATAATTCAATATCAGGGCAATATTCTTGGATCAAATTCTTTAAATTTTTGAGGCTATTCAATTCATCCTCAATAATAATCGCTCTTATCACTATAATAATCTTGTTTAACTTGTTTACAATAAATCGCACGCTCCTTTACTCCCGTTAAGAGAACTGGACCTTCGTTTCGACATAGATTGATTGTAAGTGTGGATAGCTGCTAAACTTTTCCGACGCTGTAAAGAAATAAAAAAATATTAATATAAAGTAAATACTATCTAAAAAATGTTGAAAATGAAGGTATAACATATCTAATTCGCTTTATTTTGAAAAATGTTACCTTTTTTAGGCACAAATTTTGTTTCGTAACCTAGTCCCTTTTTTTACCCGCCTGTAGAGACCAAATCCTAAGCAATAAACCAAGATCATAAAATCACTACATTTTTTTGAACGCGCTGTAGGTCTTATACGAGCTATAAATCACAACAATTCTCTAACTATCTATCTAGTAGCTTCTTAGACTTAAAAAAAAAGCGATCCCGCTATACAGAAATCAACACGCTAAGACCTATACTTCGGGCAAAGGATATGGAAGGTGGCCCGATAGGGTCAGTCCCGATTTTTTTTTATCGGGACAGTAGCGAAGCGAATCCTGGAGGAGCCTGGCCTCGCTCTAGACGTAGGCTCCGCCTAGTCTAGAGCGAGGTGACCCCAAATCAAACAAATATCCTAGCACTCCTCTGCTATAGATCTTCTTTTTGGGGCTCCACTTTCCAGTTTTCACATATTTACTATATGTTTGTATCTAACATGGGGGCAACATCGTTCTTATTGGTAATATAAAATGGCAAAAAAAGCAAAATCAGAATTTAGTCCTTTTAGGGAGCGACTGCACGAAATCATCTTCGAGGCAGACACTAAGGCTGGAAAATGGTTTGACATCATACTGATGATGATCATCGTCCTCAGTGTGATCATGGTAATGCTGGAAAGTATAGAATCCTTTAGAGTCAAAAACGAAAAGATATTAGAGGTATTTGAATGGTTCTTTACGATCTTTTTTACGATGGAGTATATCTTGCGTTTGTACTGCGTACATAGTCCCTCTAAGTATGCGGGTAGCTTTTTTGGGATAATAGATCTACTGGCCATCGCACCTACCTATCTTGAACTTATCATACCTAATACCCATTTCTTGATCGTGGTGCGTGCTCTGAGATTGCTGAGGGTATTTAGGATATTCAAACTGGCTAACTTCCTGAAAGAGAGTAGGTACATCATGGCTTCATTGAAAGCGAGTAGCCAGAAGATTGGAGTTTTTCTAACATTTGTACTGCTCATGACCATCATTATTGGCTCTGTTATGTACCTCGTCGAAGGGGGCTCAAACGAGGCCTTTTCTAGTATACCTCGATCGATCTACTGGGCAATTGTCACCCTGACTACGGTTGGATATGGGGACATTACGCCATCTACATCTCTGGGACAGTTCCTAGCAGCTGCTGTTATGATGATGGGGTACGCAGTACTGGCTGTCCCTACAGGTATCGTATCTGCTGAAATGGTAAAGAAAAATGGGGCTGATGACATAGCGCTCAACACCCAAGTTTGTTCTGACTGTGGGGAAGATGAGCATGCAGATGATGCGCTCTATTGCCGAATATGCGGGGAAGAGCTACATGTCTCTTTACTGAATCATTCACATGATGACTAAGCCTCTATGACTTATTGTAGACGCGGGCAAAGATCCTCTTGACACTATACCTACCAGAATCATTCACATACAACATCAATAAGCCCCCTGCAATGGCCATGTTTTTCATAAACATAAGACTATGAAGACGACGCACGGCTTCGGGGTCATTCCACCAAGAGTAAAGTGTGAAAGTCAATGGTATCCAATAGATCAGTAGACAGATGGCTCCAAGTGAGGTGCGATATCCAATCAAGATGAGGACCCCACCAAGAATAAGCAGAAGTATACTCGCATACATGAGGAAGTCTTGATTCCAAGTGACGCCATATTCGGTCATCATCTGCTTATTTGCCTTAAAGAAGGCAATAGAGTCATATGCTTCGAACAGAAATATAAAAGATAAGAATATTCGACCGATCAGGTCTGCCACATCCTTCATTGTTGTTTATTTTGTTTGTAAATGGCATGTCTGATTAACTAAAATTAGGCTAGCTAGCCATTTATGCGCCGCGAATTTACATTTTATTTAGCTTTTAGGCTAAGTATCTCGCTACTGCTTTAGCTACATTTTGCCCATCCATCGCAGCGGAGACTATGCCACCAGCGTATCCAGCTCCTTCTCCACATGGAAACAATCCTTCTGCGTCCTCATGCATATAAGATTCTTTATTTCTAGGTATTTTGACTGGGCTACTGGTCCTGGATTCTACACCGATCACATTGGCCTCCTGAGTGTAGTATCCACGCATCATTTTACCAAATTGCTGTACCCCCTCTCGAAGTCGCTGATAAATGCTCTCCGGTAGTAGCTCATGCATCGGCGCTGGATATAGCGTAGGGATATAACTACTCGCCGCGAGATCAGTAGACAAGCTACCTTGTACAAAGTCTGTAAGACGCTGTGCTGGTGCTCTTTGTGATCCATCGCCATAGGCAAATAGCTTCTGCTCCACAGCTTGCTGAAAAGCTAAGCCGGCAAAAACGCCATGATCCTGATAGGCTTCGAGATCTTCTTTCTCTACAGCGACCACGGTGCCAGCATTCGCAAAGGGGGAATCTCTACGAGACAGAGACATTCCATTGACTACAATCTCACCAGGGGCAGTCGCAGCAGGTACCACCAAACCGCCTGGACACATACAAAAAGAAAATACTCCTCTCTCTCCTACCTGACAAGCTAATGAGTAACTCGCCGCAGGCAGATGCTCTCCCCTATCTTTTCGACTGTACTGGACTTCATCTATAATAGTCTGGGGGTGCTCGATTCGCACACCAAGCGCAAATGGCTTGGCTTCAATAGTCACCCCACGCTTATGCAGCAATCTATAGACATCGCGTGCGGAATGGCCAGTAGCTAAGATCACTGACTCAGCCCGGTGTTGTATATCGCCATCGACGATCACACCAGTGCATTTGCCTTTTTCCAAGATGAGGTCTGTCATAGTAGTATCGAAGTGCACTTCTCCCCCAAATTGTTCTATTGTTTCTCTTATGTTCTGTACGATTTTGGGCAGCTTATTACTTCCTATATGAGGATGCGCGTCGATCAGAATATCCGTCTGTGCCCCATGCTCTACCAACAATTCTAGCACTCTTATTATCTTTCCTCGCTTTTGTGATCGAGTATACAATTTTCCATCTGAGTAGGTACCTGCCCCTCCTTCTCCAAAACAATAATTGGACTTATCGTTGACGAAACCATCTTGCTGGATAGCCTTTAGGTCTTTGCGGCGTGATCGCACATCCTTACCCTGCTCGATGATTATGGGTCTATATCCTAAGTCTATCAGCTCCAGTGCCGCAAAATATCCTGCTGGACCAGCACCAATAATTAAGATTTTAGGGCGATCTTTGACGATGTGAAAATGACTTAAAATAGTCTCTTTTTCCAGTGGATCTTCGTCCACATAAAACTTCAATCTATACACATAGACTGGATTGCGCTTGCGTGCGTCAATCGATCTACGCATCACCTCCCAGTGCTTGATCCGAGGTCGTTTTACAGACAGCTTCTTCGCACCTTTTTCGCACAAGTATTCTTCATCCCCTACATGAGCTAAGTCTATTCTTACTTCGACCTCTTTTATCATGGGGCAAAGATAGTTGAAATATTCTATGTTCACTTTTTCAATGAACTTAGCTACACTGAATGCGCTATGATCGATTGTGTACTCGTCTAGAGTGCCATTTTTATAAAACTCTGAATAAAACATACTAGCCCGCCAAAGATGAACTTTGCATCTGTTCTGGAAGAATTTCATGTAGACAATGAATGGGCTTGCTAGAGGCACCCTTTAATAATTACTTACTTGATGATGTGTCTGTCCTACAGGAACGCAGAATTGAACAGTGTACAATGAAATAATGATTGTTGATTTTGATTTGGGGGCTCCCCTTGCCTATTGGAATTTTCCATTTTGATTCGTACTCATCTATGGTTCACAGCGCTGTTAAAGATTGGCAATTAGCAACGGCAAGGGTCGGGTCATTCGCAGCGCGGTCTCAGACAAAACGCTGAAAATAGCGCTTTGTCTGAGACTGGTCAGCACAGCTGCCCACTGCTACTACCCCTAGCCCGGAGGTTATACCAATTGAACTATAAAATCACCCACATATTTAGATATAATTAACTAATCTCTGCGCCTTCCGGCCGGCATAGGCAGGTTAAAAATGCTCACGATAGCTGAGGCTATCATTGCGTTTTTTGCCTTGATATAAGTCATTTCTATTCTAAATCTTCTGGATAGTTTTATAATACAATTGGTATTAGAGGCAAATTTATTGCTTGATTATTGATGATGTGAATCTACAAAAAGAAAAGCCCAAGAGCGGGATGCTCTAGGGCCTTGTTAAATATATTATTTAAATCAAAAACTTAATTCTGATTCTACTTTTCTTCTTTCTCGTCTGTTGAGGAAAGTACAGATTCTTGACGTGTTATCTTTGAACCATTGATATTGAATGATTTGGGATAATAAATAACGGAGACTACTGATTCATTAACCACCAATTCTTTACGATCAACTGGTACAGCACTTATTTTTGCTGTAGCACTGGAAGCTTTTATTTCACAGAAATATCTTCCCTTTCCTACGTATCTAGTAAAGAGACTCTTTGGAGTATCCCATACTTTAACTGTCGTTTCTACGAGGACATAATCTGCTTCCCAAGGCTCGAATTTTATTTCACCAAAAAGGTCGAATTCAACTGCGTTGTAAGCATCAATTTCAAAGTCTTTGTTAATTATTTTACCGTGTTGTGCTGTTGCTATCAGGGATGATAATAGCAGTACACCTAAAATCAGATATTTAGCCATATTGTTTAGTGTTTTTTATGTAACCGGACAATGGCAAGATCGCTCAAAAAGTCGACTGGAGCAATCACCATATCAGGGTAATTTTTACATTATTATATGTTGTAATATAACACCATAACATACATAAAGATTGCAATACTAAACAAAAAATAAAATTTTATACGACATTAGAATCCGATACCCAGCAGAATGTGCTGAATGATAAACGCTAATCTAAGAGAATAACAAATTACTTCTTATCATCTATACGAACAGAAGTCAACTCCGCTTCTCGGATATTAACTCCAGAAGGAACGCTGATTACGAAAGTAACCTCATCAATAAGCGTCTTGCCTTTGACTTTGACGTCTCTTTCGAGTCCCGGTATACTTATTTGAAAAGCATCCTCTGTCTCCGCTGATTTGAGATTATATCTTCCGGCTTTGATAAGCGATTTGAGCAACATTTCATTACCATTTTTCAGGGAAATAAGCATTTCTACGCGAACTACTGCGGAATTCCACTCTTTAACTTCGATATCTCCCTCTAAGTCTAAATCAACAACATCATTTCCTTGTAAATTAAATGATTTGACTAAAGTTTTCTCTACTGCTTGTTGAGCATGAAGAGCAATTACAAAACAAAAGGAGAATGCGAGTGAAATTAGTTTCTTATAGTAATCCATAATAAATAGTTTGCGTATAGAAGTAATCTAAGAACAATAAACTAAATATTCAAGTATTTATAAAATAATATTCTTTTTAACGGATGGAATGCCTAATATTAACAAGTTTCATCAACAACTCTTCCATTTCAGCTAAAGGAAGCATATTTGCTCCATCTGACTTAGCTTGACTAGGATCGGGGTGTGTTTCTATAAATAAGCCATCTACACCTACTGCTACACCTGCTTTGGCAATGGTATTAATCAAAGCAGGTTTACCGCCTGTAACCCCATTGGCTTGGTTGGGCTGCTGTAATGAGTGCGTGCAATCCAAGATGACTGGTACATTATAGCTTTGCATTACTGGAATTGCGCGAAAATCAACGACTAAATCTCCATATCCAAAGGTTGTCCCCCGCTCCATGAGCGCCACGTTCGGATTACCACTGTCTTGTACTTTCTTTATCGCAAACTGCATGGCCTCTGGGGACATGAATTGTCCTTTTTTGATGCTGACAAAACGTCCACTCTTCGCAGCTGCTACCAACAAATCAGTTTGTCTACAAAGAAAAGCGGGTATTTGCAGTACATCCGCAACTTGAGCAGCAGCAGCTACTTCATTTACTGCATGAATATCCGTCGTAATAGGTACACTGAAGCGATCTTTTACCTTTTGGAGTATGCTCAAGGCAAGTGCATCGCCTATCCCAGTAAAGGAGTCTAAACGGGTTCTATTCGCTTTTCGATAAGAAGCTTTAAATATAAATGGAATTTTGAGTTTGTCTGTAATACTGACCATGTGTTCTGCTACAGCCATACAGATCTCCTCACTTTCTACCGCACAAGGTCCCGCTATAAGAAAGAAATTGCCGGCATCTCTATGCTTTATATTTTGGATTTGATTCATCGAGTATGGTTTTGTGGCTGTAAACCAAGTAGTCAAAAGTATGTAGAAGGTGTTCTAGTACTTCAACCTAGCCCGCGGAAATTCTTTTTTGATCTCTATCATTAGCGCCTCTAAATCTTGCTCTGTCTGATATTCAAGAGTGATCAAAGTAGAAATCAAGCCGTTGCTTTTTTCAAAACTGGACGCCTCATATCCAAGCTCTTTAATTAATCTCAACTGTTTGTTGACATTATCTAAGTTACCAAAGGTATTGGTGATGATAGTAGCTGTAAGGGATACTGATGCCATGTAGTTATCGGCACTCATCAACTTTTGGCGTACTATAATATCCTCCATGTTTCCCATATCACTATCTGGAGCTAGACCATCACTAGATGCAATGATAACTTCTTGATCTTGTGGACTTACATTGTAGTTTGTAGGTACTTTTTTATACTCTGCTGTGGCAGCCTCTACCCATTGATATTTTGATAAAAATATCATTAATAAGGTAAAGCACGATAGTACCATACCTATTCTAACCAAGCTACTTCTAGACTTTGCAGGAGCAATAATACTTTCTTTGGTACCAGCGCCAGGGGTACCAGCACCAGGGGTATTCAAATCCTCAGGCTCAGCTTTAACTATAGCTTTTGATACGGGCTTAAGTTGCAAGGTCTTACTCGTAAAAGGTATCGCCTCATTATTAACATCGATAGGCTCAAAGCGTAATGCCCCTTGTTCATTAATAGAACAGATGCCCAACTCTGGGAGCTCAACTTTTTTGTGATCCGATAACTGAGAAACAAACTTTGTGATAAAATCATCCATGATGGTGCTTTCAGGATGATTAAATGTAAAAAACTCAGAGAATCTAGTATCTGATTCTTCTAAATCAGCCACAAATGAAATATTAGAGGTAGCTGGATGTAGTGTCTTGGTATCTTCATCGACACTAGCTGTTTGATGCTCCACTATAAAGCGCCCAAAACCAGGGATACAAGCTTTATTTTCCAAGCTTAGAAAATAAGCAACCTCTTCACTGACCAACGATATAGTGTCCAATTCAACCATTGCGCAAATATATATAAATAAATCTTAATCAGTCCTATTCGTAAAGGCTTATACCTTTTATAAAACGCATACTTTTCAAGAGCAGCATTGAAGTAGGAATAGTGTAAAATTGTATAGGCTAAGCCCTTTTCTTTAGTACATTTTCTACCTTTTGGACTAAAAGAATACTAGATTTGCTATATGAAATCTGTAGTAAAAAATAGAGAAAAGTCTGCTCAGCTGTTTGCTGAAGCCAAGCAATACTTCCCTGGAGGAGTAAATTCGCCTGTCCGTGCTTTCAAATCTGTATCTGGTCCACCTTTGTTTATTAAGGAGGCTATGGGGAGTAAAATTATTGATGAAGATGATAACACTTATCTTGATTTTTGCTGTAGTTGGGGACCACTAATCTTAGGGCATAACAACCCACACATCAGAGAGAAAGTAATTGCTACGATATCGAAAGGTACTTCTTTTGGGACGCCTACTAGACTTGGCAATGAACTTGGTAAACTGATAATAGAAAATAATAGATACATAGACAAAATTCGATTTGTCAGTTCAGGTACGGAAGCGGTTATGTCGGCGATTAGATTGGCTAGAGGCTACACTGGTCGAAGCAAAATCATAAAATTTGAAGGCTGCTATCACGGTCATGTCGATTCTCTTTTGGTAAAGGCGGGTTCGGGATTAGCTACTTTTGGCGAGAGTACATCAGCAGGTATTCCAGACGCATTTGTGCAAGAAACCATAGTCTTGCCTTTAGCGGACTCAGAAGCCCTCCATAATGTTATGCAAGAAATAGGTGATGAAATTGCTTGCATCATTATTGAACCTATCCCTGCAAATAACGGTTTGCTTTTGCAGGACAAGAACTTTCTAGAGTGCTTACGTAAGAAATGCTATCGCCATGGTGCACTACTTATTTTCGATGAAGTCATCTCTGGTTTACGGGTTGGCTTTGAAGGAGCAGCACATCATTATGGCATCCAACCTGATATCCTGACCTATGGTAAGATCATTGGTGGTGGTCTTCCGGTAGGTGCCTATGGCGCAAGCCATGAGATTATGGGTCATGTAGCGCCTGATGGACCTGTTTATCAAGCAGGTACCTTATCTGCTAATCCTGTCGCCATGGCAGCTGGTTACGCCGCCTTAGAGCAGCTATTAGAACCTAATTTCTATACAGACTTAACGAATAAGACTAAAGCTTTTGTTGAGGACATTATGCAATTTGCTACCGCTGAAAACATGCCCATAACGATTCCTACTATTGGTTCCATCTTTTGGATTGCCTTTACGGAAGATCGCATACAGCGCGCTGATCAAATAGATCCAGAGTCTATGGAGAAATTCAAAGTATTGCATCATGAGCTATTGCAAAGAGGGGTTTATTTAGGACCTAGTGGGTATGAAGTAGGTTTTGTTTCTGCTGCACACACGGAGGAGGATCTAAAAGAGGCCGCACACCATATGAAGGAATGTCTCAAAATTGTATTCCATCAATAGTGACTTTTTACGCTGTTTCCGTTATCACATAAATCTTTACATTTTGAAAAAATTTAGCATTTTGTTATTTTTATTGGTCTCCTCCTCTATCCTACTAGTAAGCTGCGGAGAGGAATTGGCAGACGACGTGATTGGCACATGGACGGTTATTTCCTGGACCGTAGAAGGAGCTGAAAAAGCAGATAACATCAAGGTTAAGTTCATCTTTAATTCAGACAAAAGCTACGAAGCGCATTACGGTGCTACAGCCGAAAAAGGGACCTTTAGGATATTTGGAAGAAACCTATATACTACTGCTGAAGGTAAATTAGAAAAACTCGTAAAGTTTGATTTCGATGAGGATCTCAATATGATTTTTGCGATGAATCGCGTAGGAACATCAGAAAGAATGGTCCTTCAAAAGGAAATGGAATAATTTTATTCATTACATCCACTGGAAGAAAAAGTAACATCCCCTACTTTATATGCTACAAAGTCAGGTACTAATGCTGGTCCAGATAAGTTGGACACCTCGAATATCAAAGCATTATTCTGCCACTGTGTTGATAGTGGGTTAATGTCCTCAAAGACCATATCAGTTCTTGCAATGATATAAGATTGTTGTTGCGGAAAATCTTCTATAAACTGCAATAATAAGAACTGAGTAAATAGGATATCATTTACACTAACTGCTCCATCATTATTCACATCTGCTACCAAATATTCGTAAGGATCATCAAATCGATTGACGAAGGTAATGTGATTAATTGTTCTTGTGATATCTGAAATACTTAGACCATCTCTACTACAATTATCATTTGATGCGGACACAAAATAGTTTGAACTCATTTGCAAGTTAAAGAAGGCATAATTACCGCCATCATCTGTAAATGTAGAATCAATCATAGTACCTCGAGATTGAGGAAAGTTTCCATTGCTATTTAGATATACTTTTGAATTTACCATAGGTCCTCCGTTGACATCTAATATTTTACCAGAAATGCTTCCAGTGTTAGCAGTAGCGTTGCTCGGATCTAAACCTTGTTGTACCAAATTTCCAGCGCTGATGGGATCAAGCCAATCTCTAAGACTAGTGCCAGAAGAGCCTCCTCCTGTCCAGGATAAGGACAGTCTTCCAGAATAGGCTTTTGCCTGATCACATAATGCATCTCCACCATGAAGTTGAGCCAGAATTAATCCATCATTGTCGAATAAAGGCGAACCTGAAGATCCACCTTGATACGCACCAAGATCTATGAAAGCTCTATAGTGTGATCTAGGAGAAGTGGTCAAGTCGTTGTCCCAGTCAATTGTACTATTGAAAACAATAAGTCTATCAAATTCTTGTGAAATCTTTTTTACATCTCCCACTGGATGGTGAATAAGTGTGGTCGTATCAGGTCTATAATCCTGCATTCTATTCCATCCTGCAAAATAGGCATTATAAGAAGCCGGGATAGAATTGAAAATTCTTAACAATTCAAAGTCACTATCAGCATATCCTGCAATCTGAGCACATCCCATCAACCAGTCAAAAGCTGGAGCTTCTCCTCCGGTATTACAAAAAGGACTCGTAAAATTGAAGTCAAATCTATAGAAACTATACATTGGAGTCAATTCACTTACACAGTGAAATGCAGTCAAAACATAAGGTGTCATATCCTGCGCGGTATTATTAATCAAGGAACCAGAGCAGTATACCATACCTTCTTCGGTAGACATGATAATTCTAACTACACTTCGCTCGGCGTCTTGGAAGGTGCTTTCTGTAAAGCAATTAATATTTACTTGGCATTCCCAAGAGTCTCCAAAATCTCTGTTGTTACTTGCGGAAACACTTTCAGGAAAGTAGTCTTTGTACATCCTTTCGATATTGAACAGATCAATACTCCCTTGCCCTTTGACATTTGCAGGTTCGTAATATTCTAAAATGATATCTGAACCAGCCACTGGTCCTGCCAATAGATTTCCTTCAGGGCCGACTTTCTCGCTTGTAATTCTTGAAAATATGTGCTTTCCAGTAGAAGAATAAAGATCAATGTAAGCCCCAGCAGGTAAATCAATATTTTTAAGCATGAAAGCCATTCCATATGTGTTGTCACAATGGAAGTTTGCTCTCCATAGACGATCTCCATTTTTTAGTGTATGCCATGCGCCAGAATTTTCAAAATTGAGGTTTACCTTAGTGGGAATAGATACTCTATCCTGCCAATTATTGGCAGCATCAATTGATTTAACCGCATCATACTCTATATCAGGGAGATTTTGTTTTTTAAGTTCAGGAAGGTTTGAATTGGATATTCCAATAGGTGTCTGCGTTTGCGCAGCTAAAGATACCGTTATGCATAAAAATACTAGCGGTAAAAAAAGTTTTCTAAAGGTAGAAGTGTTGTCCATGGGCGACTAGAATATCCTTTTGTGATTTACACCAAAAAAACAATATAGTGGCTTTGAAATGGCATGTCAAAGATTATCAATTCTTATTGAGAAAAATAACCCCAATAGGGTACGTTTTCAGAACATAATGTGTGGGGATGGGCAATTATTTTGAAGCAATCTGAGTATATGTAACAAGTATACGTAATATCAATCTCCTCGTTCGCTAAAGGAAAAAAGAATTTACACCTTTAATCCATGCCATCGTTCTGATCGTAAGAACCAATATGAGGCAACAAATATAATAATCCAATAATATATTTCTGAAGCCCAGGCCCAACCTAAACCAGCTCCAAATACCTCAATAACAAAATATACGTAGATAAGGTAAATCACTACCGAAACAGTCTGGATCATAAGTCCAAATACAGTAGCCCCCGTCGCAGCAAGTCCATTAAAGAACACGGCAGAAACAGAAAATAGAAGTAATATCACTCCCATTACATAAAAAATTGGTTGCGACTCTACAATGAGGGACATATCTTGCTTACCAAACAATGGATAAAGGATCAACTTTGGAAAAAGCAGAATTGGTAGCAACAAAACGCATGTCCATACAAGACACATCTTGCTTATCTTCCAAAGTAATGGGATAACCTCCTTTCCTTTGCCTTGCGCTATATAATTGCTTATTAAAGTATTAGCCCCCGAAGCAAAACCCCAAGTCGGAATCGACAGAGTCAAATAAACCATCCTTACTAAATTGGTGATGGCTAGTGGTCTTTCTCCGAGATTTTCTATTATTCCAAAGAAGGCAAACCAAGACCCAAAACCAACCACAGCTTGCGCTACTACAGGCGCGGATATGCGATACTGCGTCTTTATGGCTTCAAAATCGATGATTTTAGGAATAGAAAAGAGCTTATACTTTCTTATTTTCTTGTCGAAAGCTATGTAGATCAAAAACAAGAAAAAAGTAAAAGCCTCAGCAATAGTACTTGCTATACCTGCTCCTTGGATACCTAATTCAGGTAGACCAAGATTTCCAAAGATAAATCCATAGTTCAGCACTACATTGACAATAGCTAATATAATAGAGTCAATCAGAATAAATTTGGTACGAGCAATACCCGTATATAAAGCGATAATGCTCAAACCTACGTAGCTAAAAAAAACGCCGTAGGACCGAAATTCTAAATATTCAAGGCTTTTATAGAAGTAAATATCGTTGTCTGTAAAAAGAGAGAATATGTAGTAACTCCCATACTGCATAACGAGAAACATCACTATGGCTAGGAAGAACTCGAAGATTAAGGAGGCTTGAAAAACTTGCCCCACCTTTACTGGGTTATTTTCTCCAGCTCTTCTAGCAATCATAATTTGACCACCTTTGGAGAAATTATACCCAATAGCAGCAATCATAAGATAAAAAACGCCTACAAGACCGATTGCTCCAAAATCTGCCTCACTTTTATGATATAAAAATACCCCATCAGTTAGCACGATTATCTGCTGTACGGCACTGCCCAACATTATCGGTCCTGAAAGTGAGAAAATTTCTCTGTATGAGGTTTTTAGCTTCATGAAAGCATCAAAAAAACAACAATTACTATTCTTATCCAAGGCTTTTAGACGAATAAACATATTAATAGGCTCAACTCAATCCGTATTGTATTTTAATGCCAAATAATCCTTCTTTATGGGTGAATTCCAAACATTTACTATGCAACTTTCATCTTCCGATAAAGCCTTAAAATCAAGTTTACACTAAATTATACAACGAATCTGCTCCCTCAATGAATAAATCCTTTATGTTTGCAAGGCACAAAATGATCAAATGATACTTTATTTCAAGGCAATACACATATTTGGTTTTGTAGCTTGGTTTTCAGGCTTGTTCTATCTAGTGAGGATGTTTGTATATCATGTAGAAGCTGGGAGTGAGGATCAACCCAAAAAGCGAATTCTGCAAGATCAATTTACCTTAATGCAAAAGCGAGTGTTTAGCATCATTTGCAATACCGCGGCAATACTGACATGGTTCTGTGGATTAAGCATGATCTATCTTTATGGAATGGAATGGTTCAAGCTGAACACTTGGCTTCATGCTAAGTTGGTGCTTCTGGTAGTACTCACCGGTTATCACTTATATTGTAAAAAAATAATCGATGCTTTGGAGAAAGGTGATTTTGTTATGTCTGCCTTCAACTTTAGATTATTCAATGAATTGCCTTCTATTCTTTTATTGGCGATAGTGTTGCTAGCAAGCCTAAGAAGCCTAGGTGAATTTGTGGGTACCCTACCCTACATTCTTGCATTCATGATTAGCATATTTTTTATAGCAAAGTTCTATAAAAAGCTAAGAGAGAAGAAAAAGGGAAAGGTATAAATCTTTTAAAAACTACTTTCGTCCTCTTATAGTTTTTATCAAATCCAAAGTATCTCTTGTTTTTTTCTCTAGCGTCTCAAAGTCTCTGTTAGCTAAAATAGTTTTACTTATCAATTTTGACCCCATTCCAACACAAGTAACCCCCGCTTCAAACCAAGCACTAAGGTTCTCTTCCGTTGGCGAAACGCCACCAGTAGGCATAACAGATGTCCATGGTTGTGGCGCCTTGATAGACTTCACAAAACCTGGTCCATAAGTACTTCCAGGAAACAACTTGACAATGTCTACTCCATACTCTTCAGCAGTTCCTATTTCTGTCAGTGTACCACATCCAGGCATATAAGGTACTTTTCTTCGGTTGCAAACTCTAGCTATATCTTCCTTAAAAGCAGCTGTGACAATAAAGTTAGCCCCTAATTGCATATATAAAGCAGCAGTTCCTTGATCAGTGATTGACCCTACACCTAACATCATACCTGGCAATTCCTTGAGGCAGTACTTATTCAATTCCGCAAAAACTTCATAAGCAAAGTCTCCTCGGCTAGTGAATTCGACTACTCTTCCGCCACCATTGTAGCAAGCTCTTAAAACTTCTTTGCCCAATTCAATATCTGGATTATAGAATAAAGGAACCATTCCTTGTTCGTCTAAAAGACTTAGAACTTGTAACTTTGAAAAATGAGCCATTGCTAGGTGTTATTAAAATGAAAAAGTAATTATACTATTTAACGCGCGCAAATATAATTGGTGTTCTGATTTACGCATACATTTTTCACCTTAATTTTAATTTTATCTAAGCCTTTTGCTTTCAAGTTTTTAAATTTTGCGATTAAGGTTAAAAAGGCAGTTCTACTGACCCTGTGCTGGTCAAATGTGAACCAATTGTTGTCATTTTCGATAATTACACACATCAGAGTATATGTGGTAGGCATGGTTACCAAAGAAATCAATAAGAACGTTGAAGAATACTTAGAGGCTATTAAAAGTGAATCTAAAAAGGAGGATAGTCGAGTACTCATGAAACTCAAGAAAGATGGTTCAGGGTTTTCACTAAGGTATGAGGTGATAACTTTTTGATTGGGTTCGGAAAATATAGCTACCAAAGAAGAAAGAAGCATATGAATGGTTTCATCTTGGCTTTGCTGTTCGTAGTATAAAAATAACAATCTATCTTACTTTCGACATTTCAAAAGAAGAAACACTTTTGCAACCGCTAGGAAAATGCAAATCGGAAAAATGATGCTTATACACCAATAAATTAGCAGACATCAATTTACCTACTTTAAAGAAGCTAATTGTAAAAAGTAAAAACGTCCAATGGCATAAAGGACACCTCTATTGACGATACTATTGGTTGAACAGAAAATCAAAAATCAGGCATGGAATACGCTACCATCTTATCTTAATTATTTTTCATTATTACTTGCTACGTAAAAACTGAGCTATCTATCGATTAGAAGATAAGGTGTATATCTTTTGGAGGAACTAAGATTGTATTTGATGATCAAGGTCATAGAGATATTGTCATTCTAAACCATAGCTCTATCTCCAATGGTCATCTCGGCACATTAGAATAGTGTACAAACACCACTTTCGAAACCGGTAGCATTAAAAGTCGTATTGACTGCCCCGTCTCCGTTCGCATCACTTACTTCTAATCTTAAACCATTTTCACCTGAACCATCTCGTTTTGGTGTGCAATATTCAAACAAGTAAAAACTGTTGGCTTCTGCAAAGATCGCATCAGAAATTTCTTGAAACTTATCAGCAAGTTCATCTGGATTATCTGTGGATAATGCACTTTTGGGCCCTAAGGCTTCTAATACTTCATTATCTATTTCAGCTCCTAATCCAATAGTATAAAAATCGATAGTCGCTGATGCTGCTTCTACTGCATTAAAAGCGTCACTTTTCAGGTGACGAGCTGCTTGATCTGTACCATCTGTAAAGGTGATCACTGAAGCTGCAGATTGGAATCCACTTGCAATATTGTCGGCAATAACATTTTGAGCTCTTTCAGCACCCTTAAGAATGGCTCCATAAAGATCTGTTGATCTATCCGTGGACAGAGTTGCATCCATCCTTTCAATAGAACTCGTCAGTAAATCAATGTCATCTGTGAAGCCAATCAATTCATGTAGCACATCCACTCCATCAAACCAGAAAATTCCAATTTTTGTAGATGAATTTTGAGTACTTAACAGATTGTTTACAAAAAGCTCTGCAGAAATCTTCAAAGCGTCTAAATCATTGTTTACTACTGATCCACTCAAGTCTAAAAGCAGAATGACGTTATTTCTGAATATATCATTGTTGTCAGAAATTATTCGATCCGCTTCATCTTCAGAAATCACTTTAAACTCAGAGTCGTTTCTACCTCTTTCAAGAATTGAAAAATTATCTTCTGTCAAATTTGACACTGGATTACCTAAACCATCAATCACTCTATAAAAAACAGAGACTTTTGAGGGTAGGCTTATAAATTCATTTTGGATAATAATTTCATAGTCGCTGATGTCATTATTATTTGTAATGACGGACATTCCGTCATCTTTCTTACAAGACCATACAGAAACTAATAAAAGAAGGGTAAATAAGTAGAATGCTTGATTTTTCATATCCAAAAAGATTTAATATATACGTTCATAAAACGTACCAAGCACAATATAATGTGTAATGGTAATGTTAAAGTTTTTCTATATTTGATAATATGTTTAGAGGAACGCTGCCATATGAATTCTATCAGCTACTAGGATATTGGAAAAAGACCATATCCTACACTAAAACCTCTTTTCAACAATCGGAGAAACTCTCTTTTGGAAAGCACTCTAATCAATATCTTAAGCTGTATAGTCCAAGTACTCCTGATCCAGCTAAGCCACTACTGATATACTATCACGGAGGTGGTTGGATTTTCGGAAAACCTGAGGTATTCATCAAAAAAGCATCTCTTTTTACGAGTCTTGGCTATCAAGTGGTGATGCCATGCTATCGCAAGGTTCCGCGCTTTCATGCAGATGATATCATAGAGGATGCAAAATTGATGTTAAAAAAAGTAATTGAGCTTTCAAATGAGGGCGTAATTCATAACATAAAAAAAATTATTTTGGGTGGTGTGAGTGCAGGAGCGAATCTAACGGCTTTAATTTATTTTCGTAAAGAAATCCATGAGTGGGCAGGTATTACACAAGATCAATTTATAGCTATGTTTATGTATGCCCCTCCGCTGGACCTAGAAAAGATGAGAAAAACTCCGGTCTTGTATAGATATGCTGGTGCAAGAGATTCGAAACGGTTCTATAATACATCTCCAATCAACTTTATCCAAGATAGCCATCCAATACCTATCTTATGCACTCATGGCAAAAAAGATGCATTAGTTCAATTTGCTGCTTCACAAACATTTCGTAATCAATATAGAAAGTTGTATCCAGATTTATTGTCTTATCATGAACTAGAATCAGGAACTCATCTCGATGCTGCATCTTGGGCGCATACCGATAATGAAATGCGTAAACAACTCGTTTCTTGGTTAAAAAGTGTTTCGTAAAAATACTCTAGTGTTTCATTCTGGGTAAAATCAAAGGCTACAAAAATTATACACTCTAAACTAGATTCTTGACGTTACATCTCATCTTAGTCTATATCTAAGAGTCTTGCATTTCATTACTATACAAGGTGAAAGCACTTATATGTACCTCCATCGCGGAACCGAAAGGTGGAGCTCGACAAGCGGAGCGCGTTAGAGACTAGGGGGTGAAGTGATATTGCTGTCGATGGCAATCGACAAAAGCGATACAAACGAAAGACCCGACACCATAGATCAGTAAGAAACGGTAGTGAATGACTGATCTATAGGTGAAGTCCCCAAAATGAAGGGCTATAAACCGTCAAAATTTACAATATATAACAAGTTAATTATTAACTAAAATTAACCAAAAGTGTAATTCACCCAGGTCACAATAAAAGCTGCATGATCAGGCTCAAATTTCATATATGTCTTAATCTAAACTACGAAAGGCTGAATAGTAGTCAAGTATACTTTATATATATTCATAATATAATAACCGGGATTTAAATCTATATCCAACTGAAATGTTCATCTAGTCACAATTAAGCAAGTATATCAAAATTCATTTATCTAATTCACTGCATAATTGTAGTGTAGGAAATCCCCTTATTCAAATTTATTGAGATGAATAGAATTTATACTGTCATATTATTTTCTCTTTTTGTTGGTCAATTTGGCTTACTGTTTGGGCAGGCAGAAATTTGCTTTAATCGAATAGATGATGATGGTGATGGTCAAATAGATTGTCAAGACTCAGATTGTGAAACGTTTGTATTCTGCTTTGAATGTGACGAAAGATTTTATCAAGTAATCAACAATAGATTTCTTGCCACGCTTGATATCGAAAATCAATTCTATACAGATATATTCAGATTGAATGGAGTGAATGCGATAAATGGTGCTGCGATGAATCCTATAGATGGTCACGTATATGCATCTGCCATTTCCAATGGAAACCATATTTTAGTATTGGTCGGAAATAATGGCAATCTAGGATCTCTAGAATTAACTCTGCCAGGTGGTTCAGTGTATTTCATGGCTACAATAGATGATGCCGGTATTTTGTATATGGGAAATCTAGAAGGAAATTTACTACGCATAGATTTAAATCAAGCCAACCTAGCATGGGAAGACACTGGTATACCCTACCCTGGAGGTACGGACATTGCATTTCACTATGGAGATGAAAATCTATATGCCGTAGGGAATGATAATCGACTTATTCAAATCAATCCCAATACTGGTGATGTAGTGTACACTGATCTTATCGGTTCTATAAATAACGACAATGGTTATTACGGTGCAGTTTGGGCAAATAGAGATGGGACACTTTTTGTGTCAAATGGAGTTTCTGGAAAGGTATACTATATAGATATAGAAACTAATATCGCGATAGAGGTAATGAACGCTACGGCTAATCTAAGTTCTAATGACGGATTTAATTGTGGAGATGCATTGCCTCCTTTCGAAACAAACTGCGAAAATGGTATCGATGATGATGGTGATGGTTTAATTGATTGTGATGATCCTGACTGTCTAAACTCAAATATTTGTATAGTAGAAATATGCAATAACGGGATTGATGATGATCAAGATGGCTTTGTAGATTGTGCAGATGTTGAATGCCAACAAATAACTAGTTGTATTGAAATTTGCGATAATGGTATAGATGACAATGGCGATGGTCTGATTGACAATGAAGATCCACAATGTAATTCTACTAGAGGAAATGATGGTGGTTTAGAAAGCAACAGTAGACTAGGTGCTGCTATTGCACAAAGAAACTTCGTAAAGAAAAAAGAAGATAATGGGATTGAAGATTTTACTATTTTTCGGGAGAGAGCAATAGATCCAAATCAAAAGTCTGGTTTTGACATGTCTGTTTTCATACCTTCTGATGCCATCCCAGAGACAACAGCACAGATTACTTCTCCAGATGATTTAACTCACATCACTAATGCCACTGAAGTCTTTAGTGCTGACTACGTGCATGGAGATAGACGTCTAGCGACTATTTTACTTCTTAAAACTGAAAATGAAACTTATGAACACTCCAAGTTCATTTGCGACAGACTAGATGGCGCACAGATCAAAGACATTTCAACTTTGTTCTATAATGGCGAACAATTGATAGTAGCTGAATTGCTGCAAGCTGATGGTAATATAGAGTATGCTGTTTCATTTGCCGCTCATATAAATGAAAGGGGTGCACATATAGAAAATCACTGGTTGAAGGAGCATTATACTATTCACTCAGAAATATACAATTTTCAAATCTGGTCAAATAACATGCAAGATTTGATCTATCTAATCGAAGCAACCTTCAACAGAATAAATCAACATACTGAAATAACATCTATAGAAACAAGTACACCACCTCAGGTATTTATCAGTCATGGTAAAATCGCTAATGGAAAATTGAATCTGTATTTAATAAATAAGAATCAAAGTGAAAACATTTCCATTGAAGGTAAGCAGTCTAAAACAGAGCTATCTGAAGCCTTAGATACAAAGCTTGACTTTAATCTAAACAAGTCTCTCAGAGATATGATTAGTTTAGACATGAGCGATATATATGATATTGGATTTAGAGTCCATACTGAATTTGGAGCAATGGATGATCTATTTTTTGCTGATGGTCCATGGGGAACTGAATTTGATGAGAATGAAAATAAAATAATTGAATATATTATAGAGGCATCAGATGACATAAAAAACAATAGCGTTTATAGTCTAAGCAGAAATGTGTCTTTCGAAGCAGAATTAAGTTCTTCGATTAATGTATTTAGAGGACTGGGGCCAAAGTTTAGAGCTAAAAATCTAGACAACTACAACAACTTCACCTTCACAGCTAAAGGAAATACTAGAATGAATGTCGTAATGGTGAAAGAAGGAATTACTCTTTGGGAAGATCAACCTAGAATAGCTATTCAACTGACAGAAGAAGAAAAAAAGTATACGGTGAAAAAATCCCAATTCAACATTTCAGAATCAGGCTGGAGCGATTTAAAAATGGTTGTTTTTGAATTCGTAAATAATGAGGAAGGAACAAAAGATGTAGGCGTTGACTTGCGAAATTTAAACTTTAATAATGGTGAAGTGCCTTTGATAGGAAATGATATAGAAATAGGTGAACTAATCGTTCAGCCAAATCCATTTAGCACTTCAACTCAATACTTTATCAACTCAGAGATAGATACTAATTATTCAATGAAGCTGACAGATAGTGCGGGTAGAGTTATAGAATCAAGTGAAGGTAATCTAGTAAAAGGTCTAAATACTTTTACTTTGAACAAAAATAATAATATGACACCTGGTATATATTTTATACAAATGATCTCGGGCAATGGTCAGATATATACTAGCAGAATAATAATGAATTGATATGATATAAATCATGTAAGATATTTTGCAATGGATGAATTTAAAGAGGAGTGTTTTACTATGTAAAGCCTCCTCTTATCCTCATTTACCTATTCAGATAATTTCGGTGTAGGTGTAAACAAATATAAAGCGTGCAGTTAGAGAAAAAGGCAATTATAGTATTAGTGTTATGCTTATTTGGTCAAATGGTTTTCGGTCAAATAAATATGCAAGATGGTTTTTCAATGCTTGAAGGAGGAGAATTTTCAGAAGCAAAAGAATTCTTTGAAAATGTACTCAGTAAGGAGCCTAATAACAAAACAGCTCAAATCTGTTATGCTCGTGCTCAAGGCCTATCTGGAGAAAAAAAGGCAGCCTTAGAAGAATTCAAACATCTACAGATTCATCATCCCGGAGACTTTGAAATACTATTAAATCTTGCAGAAGCATTCATGTGGAATGAAAGATATGGAGAAGCTTCACAACTCTATGGAGAGTTGATAGAAATAGACTCAAGTAGCTTTGTTGCCAATCTAGGTTTCGCAAATGCAAATGCAGCCTTAAAAAATAACGATACAGCGCTTCAATATATTGACAAGTCGTTAGAAGTTGACCCCACAAACCCCAATGCTATTATTAGTAAGAAATACATATTACTTGCCATGTCTTCTGATTATAGAAATAAATTGAGCTACGATACTTCTATGATGCACTTGGATACTATCCTTGCCAGCCATCCAGATGATAAAGAAGCATTGCTGAATAAGGCTGTCAATTATTTATGGATGGATAAGCCACACAAAGCCAATAAGATCTATCAAGAAATTACGGATAAAGGGATTGAACCTTTAGAGGGAAATATTGGACTTTCATATACTAACGTATTGCTTCATCAAAAATCTCAGGCACAAAGTTATGCTGAAATAGCCATGCTATTGGCTGAGAATCCAGATATCAGTAGAGCTAATAAAATCAGAGCTGGTGTGAATATGGTCAATGCATTAGGCTTTGACAGAAAATATAGTGAGGCACACAGTTTAATAGATTCTTTAATGCTCAGATTTGGAGAAGAAGAGAAAGACTTGATCTTAGCAAGAGGAAGGATGTTTGTCTGGGACAATGATACAGATAAGGGTTTAAAATATTATAATTTTCTTGACAGTACATATGCACCATCTTTTGAAGTAAAGATGGGGTTAGCGGAAGCTAAACGAGGTGAAAAGAAATATAAAGAATCCGTGGACTATATTAATCAAGCGTTGGAGATTGTCCCCAACCAACCTGACGCGCTACGGTTAAGGGAAGTGGTAAAAGATGAATACCGACCTAAACTCACTTTAGATTACATGTATGCTCAAGATGTTGGTGATAATTTTGCTTATGTAAGTCAAGCCAAATTTGAAGTCGGCGATAAGGGACGTTTTAGAACATTTATTCACTTTACTAATAGAAGACTTGAACAAGTGAGCGAAGCGAATACGGCCAAAGCGAATAGTATAACCATTGGAACAAAATTTCAAGCAAACAAGAAATTAAGCTTTTTTGGGCATATAACCCCTTTTCAAAGTACAGATGGAGATGGGTCGACCATTGGAAAAGAAATATTACTAAACACTGGTGTAGAATATGATATAAACAAAAGTCAAACTGCAGGGTATTCATTTTCTCAAGAGATACATAATTACAATGCAGATCTACTTAGGGCTAATATCACTATGAACCATCATACCTTCTTTTACCATATAAGAACTCCATATAAGATTGGCTTATATACTCAGTTCATTAGCACAAATCAGAGTGATGGAAATTTAAGAAATTTATTGTATGCTTCTCTTTATTACAATTTAGTTGAGATTCCATTTATAAGGTTTGGGGTTAACTATAATGTAATGACTCATCGAGATCAATTTCCACTACTCTACTTTAGTCCAGACTACTTTCAAAATGTAGAAGGGTTTATAAACATCAACAATATAGAAAGGCGTAAGAATAAAATAATCTTTGACTTAACAGCTGCTTTCGGGCAGCAAACTACTAGAGAATCCCCTGCAGAATTAACCAGAAGAATAGAAGCTAAATTAGGATTCAGATTTAATGAAAGTAGTTATATCCTAGGATACTATCGCCATAGTAATGCATCACAAGCTACAGTTACTGGATTTAGCTATACTGCCATTGGACTACAAGGTGTGTACACATTTAGAAAAGCTAATAAAAAGTAATATGCTTACCATAATAAACAATAAGATCGGAGATAAACAGATCACTAAACTCAAAGGTAGGTTATGTGGTATTGATGCATTAGGCATGAGAGAAGACATCAATTTACTCCTTAAGGAAGAAACGAATCATTTTCATCTAGATCTCATTGAAGTATCTGATATGGATTTAACTGGATTTAACGCAATTGTAATGCTAAAAAAAGAACTAGACAATAGAGGAAAGGAATTGTTACTTATTGCATCAAAGGAGAATTCTGTTCACGAATATATACATCTCAGCAAGTTATCATTTCATTGTTTACAAGCTAATAGTCATTAATATTTAAGTAAGAATGAAAAAATGGTTTGATAAATTTGGAGAAGGTGGTTTTCTATTCTTAAGCACCTTGATTGTAAACATAGGTAACTATGGTTTAAATCTATTGCTTGGTCGATATCTTGGCCCAGAGGAGTTTGCGGCAGCAAATATACTAACTACCATAGTACTCGTACTATCCTTTACTGCTTTAGGTTTTCAATTAGCAACAGCAAAGTTTGTAGCAACTTATCAGGCGGAAGGACTGCAAG
>JALZVN010000330.1 GCA_023299965.1 Saprospiraceae bacterium
GTAGATTCATCAGGATTGGCGATTGGGTTAGGGGAATCAGTATTATCCAAACCATCAGATGGTGACCATGAGTAGGTAACATTAGGTCCAACAAATGGGTTTTCATTAAGAGCAATTGACTCTCCTGGACATATATTTAACGTATCCACTACTCCACTCTGAATTACATTTCCAAAGAAAGTGAATTCTTGAAAATCAGAACATCCGTCAAATGCAGTTGCCTCTAGAGACAATATATATTCTTGAGACTCAGCGAGTATGAAAGAAGGATTGGGCAAATTTGAAAATTGACCATCTGATAACTGCCAATCGTATGTTTCTATGCCTAAGAAAGTATCTACTGACATATTGTTTACCGTCAACAAAACGGAATCTACACATTCTAATACCAAAATGTCAAAATCTACATCAATAGTAGCGTTTTTGAATAAGATATCTTGAACTAAGGTATCTGCACATTCTCCATTTGGCTCCGCAATTAAAGTAATGGTAAAAACGCCAGTATCCGGAAAAACATAGTTTGGATTTTCCTCAATAGAGTTTAAACCAGGATTGTTAGCATCCCCAAAGAACCATTCAAAGTCATTTGCATTTGATGAAGAATTAATAAAGTTCAAATCTTGATTTTCACACTGAATTAAATCATTTCCGATACCTGCTGTAACAATACCACATTCTCCGACATTATATTGAAAATCTCTTCTTGATGTAGATATTAATTCACCGTCCCTATATTCTCGAATACAAACTCCGACTACAAACTGACCTTGAATAATAGGTGTACCCGTCAATAATCCAGTAGATGGATTTATGTTTAGTACATCCGGTCCACCAAGGATATTGCCAACTCCAAATCCATTCTCCCAAACTACATTATTGTATGGTGGTGGATTTGGTGGTTGAGGTTGATTGTTGATAATATCTCCTCCTGAAAATGGAGCACATAAACTATATACTAAACTGTCCCCTTCAGCATCTACGGCAGAGTGATCCCAATTGATAGGTTCATTTACACATATGAAGAGCGGTGGAAATTCTCTAAATTTAGGTCCTGAATTACATTCCAATAATGAGGTTTCAGAAATCTCAGCTGTAAATGTAGCGCCGGTATTTAAGGGATCTATAATATTGGTAATGGTTTCATTTCTACAACATCTTTGATATACCATAGTGTACCCTCCAGTAGAGAAAGGAAGTGTAACTAGCCCCCTATATGATGCTGTATGTACACAAACATTATCCGGAACAAAAAGACACGAATCTGAAAGTATAGGAGTCAGCGTATCATTATTCAAAAAAGGTAGTCTTAGCTCATCTACCAATATCCCATTGGCATCAAAAATACCAATGGAGGCTGGGTCATCAAAAAAAGCATTTGCTGCTCCAAAGAAACAATCTCTATAGACCGTCAATTCCACCTCGTATTCTTCATCCCCAAGGCAAGTATAATTGACCTCCCCACCAATGATGTGTGTAGCATGCAGCATATTGGGAAATAAACCCATTAGCATTAAAAGCAATAATACGCCACCGTGCTTTGCACTCTTATTTAACTGACTGATTTGTATATAGAACCTGTTCATTAATGTTATTTTTAATCGGTTTAGTATGGAGATATGTTAACGGATTTTATCTCTAATATCTCTACTCTTCGTTCTCTAGAAGCCTCTATGCTATAGATCGATCCTTTTGCATCTAATATGTCATCACTGACACCAGAAGGCGCCGCAGACTCTCCTAATGGACGTTCTGTCAACTTTAATTGACCAGAATTGATGAAAGGAACAAGCACACCTCCATTCCACTGAAAGAAATGATTCTCAACACTACTCACCCTTCTAGAGGTCAATGCATCATTGTAATCAGACCTTGATCTAGGACTTGCGTATGCTCTAAGCATTATTTCCGCTTGAGAACCTTGTTCTAGAAAGTTGTATAAATGATTTGTAAAACTATTCAATGCATCATCCCCAAACTTCACTTCGCCTTGAAAGAATGACCTAACTTCTGCTTCAACGTCAAGTTTTCTTTCCTTATTAAGTCCTTCGGTATTTCTACTTATATACTGTGGGAGCTTATTGTAATACTCCATGAATGTACCGCGATAATTCTTAGATGATGATCTAGACATAGTATTACTATCCGGTTCATCATTATCAAAATATAATGGCAATGGTAGATATCCATCTAAGTTTAGCTTAGCTAATACGGCAGGTGAAAGTCTCCTCAATTTGACATCTAAGTTAATTTTAGATTCTTTCTGTAAGTCTTCCTTCTTTAGCACTATAGTTTCGGGATAATAGCCATCTTTCTCAACAGTAAGTGTATAGTCTTTATGCTTTGTTATTTCTTCTTTGATAAGTTTTTCATTTCCTACTTTTCGTTTCTCCTGATTGTCCATACCTTCTGGTGTCAGAGTATATGTGAAATCACCTAGCGTTACTTTTGATTCATCGATTGCTTTAACTGAAAGTTCAAGTACTGTAGGTATTAAAAAGATTTCTGTTACATCTTTAATATCCGAACCTTTTACTCCTATGTTTGAAATATCATAGCCATCTTTATACGCTATTAATTCAAAATCTAAATTATTACGAAGTTTGATTTCATATTCAGATGCAGAAGATTCTAGAAATATTTTTTCATTAATAGAGGGTAATGTTTTAACTAATAGTTGCACGCCAGGCAAAGGCTCTTTGCTCTCTGCATCATATAGCTTTATTAAAACATCTTGTTCTACTATTTCTTGTTTTACAGAATAGATGTCATAACAACAAGCCTCTAACTCTTCGTCTATAAACTTACTACCAATTCTGTTTGAAGAAAAGTAGGCTTTCGTAGCATCTTCATTTAAAAAATAATAAGCATCGTTATAGCTACTATTGACTCCTGTACCGAGATTTTTAATGTCAGTCCAGCTAGCACCATTATTCGCACTGTAAATGTCGTATCCCCCTAAAGTTTTTCTACCATCTGTACTGAAGTATAACTTGTGCGTAGCAGAATGATAAAAAGGACTCACTTCATCCCCTGCAGTATTGATGGCCTCTAAAGCATAAGGTCCTTCTAATACATCATTTTGATTAATAGTTGCATAGTAGATGTCTGTCCCTCCCTTACCACCAGCGCGATTACTAGCAAAATAGAGTACTTCATTTCCAGTATTTGGGTCTATACCGATACTAGGTTGAGAATTGTGCGTTCCTTGTGGGTTAATATTTTGAGGAAGTTCTTTGGCTGAGCTTTCATCGTTAACATTTTGCACATATATTTTGCAATTGACATCAGATAAATTATACTGACACTTTGTAAAGTAAATCTTAGAAGCATCTGAATTCATTGTATAGTGACCGGTATGCTGATCTCCTTTGTTTATTGAAGATTGAAATAGTTTTGATTTGCCATTTTCAAAAGTATAGATTTTACTAAATGGTTTTAAGTATTCATTGCTAGCATAATAATTATTAGAAGAATAGAATAACTTATCTCCTATAAAGTATGGACTCATTTCAGAGTACTCTGTATTCACTTGATTATCTAATCTTTCAACAAGAGTATTTTCATTTTTTTCCAAGGACATAGCCCAGTCTAAATCATCAAGGCTTTTCAAGGCAAGTACTTTTCTTGATTCATCGGTATCTGTTTCTCTGAGGTATTTATCAAACACCGCTTTAGACAATTCATACTCGCCTTTAACTAGCTTAATTTGTGCTAACTGGAATAGTGACTCAATTTTGTAATCTTGTTCATCTCTTTCTAAAAGTCTAGTATAAGCAGACTCAGCAGTGTTATAAGCTCTATACTTGCGAGCAGAGTCAGCGTATTTAATGAGTAGATCCGGGTCAGGCTTTTTTTCTAATTCCAGTGCCTCACCATAATAGGAAGCAGCGGTTCGGTAATCATTAGCTTCGTAAGCTTTATCCGCAGCGTTGAGATACGCCTTGTACACTTGCCCATAGGCAGCGTTGCTTAGAATAAGGATTATAATTATGTTGAGTAGTTTTTTCACGAGCTTTGCTTAAAATATTTTACAATCTTTGGGTTTACCATCGGGTGTGCGGGCTGTTCTATAAATCAACGCTATTTCTAGACCTCCTCTATTGGCAGAAGCCACATCGAAGTCAGAAATATTGATATCGTAACTTACACCAACTGTAAATGCTCGATGATGTAACTCAATGGTAGGTGACCATGCATCCCCTAGATCAAAAAATCTATAGTTGACTCCTAACTCAATTGCTGACTCATTTAGTAAATGGGGATCCAAATAAAAGCGTGCAGCCAATCCAATCAAAAATTCGCTTTCTGGACCTGTTCTCTGTGCTAAAGCTCTAGCATGGATATCTAA
>JALZVN010000331.1 GCA_023299965.1 Saprospiraceae bacterium
TTTCTTTTTCGTAGGGATACCAATTGGACACCAATTCTTCTACTGAAGGAATAGCATCATCGTTTAGTGGAAAGTAGGCGTCTACTCCTATATAATCTAGCTTATTCCAAAAGGTGATTTGCTTGTACTCATCCCAATTGGCTGCATAGGTCAATTTGCCACTATAGATACTCTTAATTTTATCGATTAGATTTACCCAATATTCAGGGCGACCGATAGAACTTTGCTTAAACTCAGTCCCTATACAGAACAGCGCTACATTTTGTTCTGCTGCGATTTTAGCGAAGGTAAGAATATACTTCTCGTAGTCGACCTCCCAATTTTGCCAGTCTTGCTCACTATCGTACTTCATCCCTCCAGGCCAGCTGCCTGGTATATATACTTGAGGCTTAAGCATGACCAACAAGCCATTTGCATGTGCTTGCTTGATAGATTCAGTTGCTCCTTTGGCGGTCTCTCCCCACCATTGCCAAGAGCTGGTACCAAACGAAACACTCGCTTTACCTTGTCTAGTGTACGCGTAAGGTATAATACCTACCCAATTCACATCTATAGCCTTCAACTTAAGGAAGGGATTTTCAGCGAAAGGCTTTGGCGGAGCTACCATGGTCATGCCATCCATTTTAATTGCATACATAGCACTATCCGCTTTCTCTGATACTTTGCCTGTCAATGCTTCCAGCTCTGGTTCTGCTATGGCAGTAATACTATTTGGAGCAATATCTTTCGACACAACTGTTTGTCGACAGCTCAAATTTGTTATTACAATCAAGAAAATGGGTAAATAAATGCGAAAAAGACAAATAATACTACGATTCATAATCATATTAACTAGTGATATGCCTGATTTGTTGAAAACTCTTTAATAGAGAGCATAATAATTCATTCAGAATTACAATATTTGTAACGAATGCTATATATACTTACAATAATTGTAAACAATAGCTCATTTTATTAAAATATTTGACACGAAGTCTAATAACTATTATCTTTGCTGTAAAGGAATCTTAATGAAGTTTCTTTCACATTGTAAGGTGATGAAATTGGCAGACATGCCCTCTTGTCTCGGGGGTGAAGATCACGGAATAAACTGAATATAACGAGCTGCTTCGGCACTCTAGGGTTGACCACTCAATCTGTATTCAAGCTAACCGCTTCGTGGAGGTTCGAATCCTTCTCTTACAGCTAAGAATTTTTATACTTCAATTGACTAAAGAATGATAGCCTCAAAGAACTTGATCTTTGGGGCTATTTTTTATTTCTAAAATGTAGAATAAATTAATAAAAATAGCGTTTGAATATTAGTTTTGATTAATTAAAATAACAGGCAGCCCCGATTGGTTTTTTTTCATACGACTAATTCCTTGTCAGGTTTAATAATAGCGAGAGTAGTACAACAATAGTTTATTAAATAGGGGCTGCATTTTTCACTTACTCCACTTTTCTATCAACTCCTCTAAATAAATCTGTTTTTGAGGTTCTCTTTCTCTTATACCAAACGCCGTGTGGTATTCATGCCCTGTTAAAAACTTCACTTGTAACTCATCCCAAGATTCTTCATCTTTGACAATACCCAGCACATTGAGCTCTTGAAATAAGGTTCCTCCTATGGCATAGAAGTCATCTCGACCTAAATAATCCAGGTCCGCGTCACAGATTATTTTTTCTAATTGTGAAGTAGGTGATTGAGGAATTTTTGTTGCCATGATCATACCAGCAATTCGTTCAATATCGTCAGGAGTATACCCAAAATCTGGCAGTATCTTGCTAGCAATAGCTACTCCTTCTTTTTCATGCTCTTGGAGCGCATTCAGAAAACCACAATCATGAAAAACAGCTGCAGTACAGAGCAATGTTTTCTCGACTTCAGTAAGCGCTAAATCAACTGCACGCTCAGTGCATACTTTCAATACATCTAATGTATGATGTACACCGTGGTAATGAAGCTTATCCGATAATTCATTAGACAACCTATCTATCATTAACTCCTTTACCTTATGAAACTGCATCTATATTTTTTATTGCTCTATAAATACACCCGAAGCCATAAATTTGTATTCTTCTTTAGCTGTCTTTATCTTGCTAATCTCCTCTTGAGATAATCCTTCATCCTCTGCATAGTGCTGGAGTTCTTCTACACTCGTAACCTCTTTAAAGGCATAGCCATCCATTACTACTTCTTTACCAGCTAGATCTAATGGCATAAAAAATCCATAATCTTTAAATTTTACAAAAATACTCTGTCCCTCATCATTGACAATATTCATCCAACAACCTTTCTTTTGACAAACAGATTCTACTTTACCTTTCACCACTGCCTCCACCTTTTCTTGCGTAGCCAAATTCTGAGTCAATTCATCGAGTCCAATATGTGTATCTGCATTAAAGGAATCTCCATAAAATCCATCTTCTGAAATCTGGGCAGCTGTGCAAGAAACAACCAACAATAAAACGCAAAAATTTAAAAAGTGCTTCATAACAAAAAACTTTAATATTAATATTTTATTAAAACCAGAATTTCTTCTTTACAATCACAATATAGTTACTTTATTGTGGTTATAGTTTGACTTCCTATGATTTAATTAATCACTATCTAAAAATACAACCATATACGATTCAGCATTACGTTTTATTTAAAGTTTTAAGGGCTCTCTTTTAGAGTCGGATCTTTCACTTCAAAATTTTATCGTATGAAGAATCTATTGAGTTGTATCATCCTCATCACATTTACGGTTGGCTTATCTGCACAATGTCTCCATGGCGATTGCTGGAATGGTACAGGTACTTACCTCTACAAAAGTGGAGCAGAGTATACAGGCACTTTCAAAAGTGGAAAAATAAACGGCGAAGGCACTCTTTTATTCAGTAATGGCAACGTGTACACAGGACGTTGGAAAGATGATTACAGAGAAGGAAAAGGCAATTTGGTTTTTACGGATGGTGGCTTTTATACTGGATCATTCAAGAAGAGTCAATTTAGCGGTAAAGGTGAATTCAACTATGCCAATGGAGACTTATATATAGGCGATTGGGAAAAAAATGTGCCAGAAGGAAACGGCGAATACAGCTTTGCCAATGGCGACCACTATGAGGGGCAATTCAAAGGAGGCAAATTTCATGGTGATGGCACTATGCTTTATGCTGCAGGGAGCCAGTATACTGGTCAATGGGCTCACAATGAAAAGAATGGAAAAGGTAAAATCATCAATGCCAATGGAAAATCACAAATAGGCTTTTGGATACAAGGCGAAATGACAAAAACAGAAAGCAGTCCTCACAAATCAACCGCTAACAAAAAATCAAAAGTTCAAGAAAGACCTAGCGTAGCAAACCCTTTTAGTCCATCTCCTAAAAGCAAACTTAAAGACTGCAACTCCGCATACTGCGATATCGAGCAGGGCCAATATACATATATTGATGGCACCCGATTTATTGGTGAATTTCGTGGAGGTAAACCGAATGGAAAAGGGACGGTATTCTATGCCAATGGTGACAAGTATGTTGGAAACTGGGACATCAACAGACCCCAGGGCAATGGTATTTTATATTTCAAAAACGGAAGAGTACTTCATGCAAGCTGGGATAAAGGAAAAGTAGTGAAACAAGTAGAGCGTATCAATAATATCCCGGATGAATTTGTTGAAGTGGACGAAAACAATGAGGTGAAAATATGGTCTGTTATCGTAGGGGTGTCACGCTACACACATATGCCTTCTCTCAAATATACTGATGATGATGCCTATCATCTATACGCATTCTTGAAAAGTCCAGAAGGTGGCGCTGTGCCGGATGAACAAATCGCTGTACTCATAGATGAAGACGCTAATCGCGAGCAAATCATCCGCACCATGAAAAGAAAATTTCACAAAGCCGATGCCAATGATGTGATTGTATTTTACTTCTCCGGACATGGATACGATGGTTCATTCTTGCCTTCAGATTATGACGGCAAAAGCAATCTACTGCACCACAATGAACTTATCGAGGTACTTCAAAGTAGTAAAGCAAAACACAAGGTTGTATTTGCAGATGCTTGTCATTCTGGCAGTTTAGATCAGAACAAGACCCTTGCTATGAAGTCTCCTTACGTGAAAAAATTAGACAACTTTTATAATAAATTTAAAGACTCTAAAGGCGGTCTTGCCTTACTCATGAGCTCAAAAGAAACAGAATATTCGTTGGAGGATCGTGGACTACGGCAGGGAGTATTTAGTCATTTTCTTATGCGAGGTCTGAAAGGAGAAGCGAATCATAATAATGATAATATTGTGAGCATCGATGAGTTATACAAATATGTACAAACAAAAGTAAGTCAGTATACAGGAAACATTCAAAACCCAACGATCACAGGAAACTACGACGCTAAGATGCCTGTAGCAATGATTAGATAAAGGGCGCCTCTATTAACCAATGGTTCGATAATAAATGCTAAATCGTTGGCTAGCAGTATATTGCAAAAAGCACTTCTGTTGCGCAATCTACTGAAAATCAAAGATGTAAATTGAAAGTGATTTAGTATTTTACAAAAATTACCGAACCATTATTAACTATACCAATAATAAAAATTAAGCGCTGGTAGCAATGTTTCACTAAACAACGCTCCCCATACCCAATCTATGAGTCCGCTCAATTATTGTTAGCGAAAATTCTTGACAAAGAGTTTCCGCGTCCCCTTTTTTGTACTCTTTTTTTCAAATTTTACACACCCTTTCTAAGCCGATTCCTACCGCATAATCATCATCAAAGTCCGTATCCTAAGCACCCCATATTAAAATCGATCCATATTTGATTTATGTATAATATAGGCATAACTTTCGCAATAGATACTGTTATTATATAAACCTTGCCATATCACTTTTGATGAGAACCTCCCACATCTTTTTCGTTTCCCTGTGCTTCTTTATAAGTACTTCATTATTCTCACAATGCCTTTCTGGCGATTGTCAGGATGGAATTGGTAAGTATGAATATCCAAGTGGAGCTATTTATGAAGGGCAATTTCACAATGGCGAAGTTCATGGTCAGGGAACCTGTAATTACACGGATGGAAGTAGCTATTCAGGGCAATGGCAGTATAGATATCCACATGGTCACGGATCAAAACTATATCCAGATAAGGAAATGTGGACTGGGCACTGGATCAAAGGGAGACCGATCGACAAGGAAGGTAATTTCTTTGAAGAATCATTTATCAGTAAAGGCGCCACTTCATATGATGGCACCGATATTCAGTTTGGATGTATTCAAGGAGATTGCACCAATGGCTTAGGCACTTACGCCTATTCTGATGGAAGTAAATATGAAGGTCAGTTCAAACAACATCAAAGACACGGATGGGGTAAGTTCTACTATTCCAATGGAGATACTTATGTCGGAGATTTTAATCACAATTTTGAAGAGGGTTACGGTACCATCATTTACCAAAATGGGAAGCTCAATAAAGGGAGTTGGTTTAAAGGGGAGTTTTTAGGCGACAAGCTTGTATCTAAAGGAAAAAATAATGGATGTATAGAAGGGGACTGCGTCTCTGGCATTGGAAAATTTATTTATCAAGATGGCACTATGACCTATGAAGGAGACTTCAGCGATGGATTACCTAATGGTATAGGAAAGTGCATCTACGGAAATGGCGAAATCTATGAAGGGGAATGGAAGAACGGAGGATTCAATGGCAAAGGAACTCTTCTCCTAAATGATGGCACTAAGATCAGCGGGCTATGGCTCAATGGCACATTAGTAAACACCATTACAGATAATTCTCCTGAAGTTCAACAAACTACTGACAACAGCACTCCTCAAGTATGGGCTGTCGTAATTGGAGTTTCTTCTTATGAACATATGCAAACACTAAAGTACTCGGATGACGACGCTTACAAAATCTATGCTTTCCTTAAAAGTCCACAAGGTGGCTCTCTAAAGGATAGCAACATCAAAGTACTAGTCGATGATAGCGCAACTCGTGAAAATATTTTGGGAGAGTTGTCTCGCACGTTCTCAAAGGCAGGACCAAATGATTTGGTGATGATGTACTTTTCTGGTCACGGCCTTAAAGGTTCATTTTTACCGATTGACTATGATGGCACCAACAATAAAGTTTTTCACCACGAAATCACAGAGATACTAGAAAACAGTCCTGCCAAATTCAAACTATGCATGGCTGATGCTTGTCACTCTGGCGGTCTATACACAGAGAAAGGCGCCACTGGTGTCGCTTTTGAGTCTTACTACAAATCACTAGCACAGTCTAAGCCAGGTATGGCGTTGATTATGTCTTCTAAATCAGAAGAAACTTCACTAGAAAGCAACAATCTTCGCCAAGGCGTATTCAGTCACTTCCTTTTGAGAGGTCTCAAAGGAGAAGCAGATAACAACAAGGATAAGAGTGTTGTACTAAAAGAACTTTTTGACTACATCGCCCACAATGTAAAAGAGTATACTTCTAAGCGTCAATCGCCCATCATCAGAGGAGATTACGACCCACAGATGGTTATCGCTGTTCAAGAGTAAATAAACAGTTCCTTATCATTCCATTGTAAAGAGATACAACTAAAAATATAGTACCATCCTCTTTAATTAAGTATTTTAATCTACTTTTGTAGACCAAATCATAATTAGAGAGATGCAATACATACTTACAGCTATTCAGTGGAATCCAAGTCCTGAGATATTCTCCATAGGTCCCGTTACGCTACGTTGGTACAGTATGATGTTTTTAGCTGGATTCATGATTGGGTTTCAGATTATGAAACGCTTTTTCATACATGAAAAGCAGCCGATTGAATGGCTAGATAGCCTTCTCATTTACCTCATGATTGGGACGATTGTAGGAGCACGTCTAGGACATTGCATATTTTATGACTGGGATTATTATGGGTCTAGCCTACCGCATTTCATAGAAATGTTTATACCTGTTAGATTTGGAGACGGATGGCCTGGAGACTTTATGGATTTCAAATTTATAGGATTTAGAGGACTGGCTAGTCATGGTGGTGCCATTGCAATCATAATTATGATGTGGCTCTTCTCCAGAAATATTACCAAAAAACCTATGCTTTGGATTTTAGACAGAGTAGTCATTCCGGTTGCCTTGACTGGTATGTTTATTCGTTTGGGCAACTTGATGAATTCAGAAATTATAGGTCGAGCATCCGATGCACCTTGGGCTTTCATTTTTGAAAAGGTTGATGATGTCGCTAGACATCCTGCTCAACTATACGAATCCATGTCTTACCTTGCTATTTTCGTCTTCATGATGTGGCAATATTGGAAGACCAATGCTAAAGATAAATTGGGTTTCCTTTTTGGGACATTTCTTGCTCTTCTCTGGACTGCTCGTTTTATTATAGAGTTCTTTAAAAAGAGCCAAGGTGGCTTTGAAGAATCACTGAATGTTGGCTTGAGTACAGGTCAATTACTTTCCATTCCTTTTATTTTAGCCGGTATTTTCTTCATGGTAACTGCCAAAGAAACCAAATAAAAAATCTATCCAAGAATCCTCAAATACAATAAATTACTATAAATCAGCATTTTACGCATTAAATGTGTGATTTTTAGACTGATTTCTGTTGATTGTTATAGAATTTGGTGCTATATTTGTCCTTTATAAGACATTAATCTTATATATCACCCCTCTATAGCCCCATAAGACTTACATCACGCAGACCGATTATGATGTGTATCATTAAATAAATACCATGAAGATATTTGCTAGCATAATAAGCACTTTCATGCTTGTAGCTATATTACTCTCTTGCCAGAACGATCAAACTCAGCAATCTCATTTTGACGCGGAGTTATTTCAAACAATGAATCAGATTGATTCTGACATTGACTTTTCTTCCTTTATACTGCCTGAAGATGGAGATTACTCCCAGTTCGAACTGGAGCCTCAAAACCCCATGACTAGCCGCAAAGTAGAGTTGGGTAAACTCTTATTTTTTGAAACAGGTCTGGGATCAGATGCTGTGAATGAAATTGGAAAATTTACGTATTCCTGTGCTTCATGTCATGTTCCTTCCAATGGATTTATGCCTGGAAGAGTACAAGGTATTGCAGATGGCGCTATCGGATTCGGCACCAACGGTGAGTCAAGATCCAAATCTCACCTATATGAAGAAGATGAACTAGACACTCAAGGGGCTCGTCCATTGAGCTTGCTCAATGTGGGCTATATGAGAAACACTTCATGGGCTGGCATGTTTGGAGCAGGAGGTGTCAATGAAGGCACCGAAGACCAATGGGAGCACACAGGTACAGAAGTCAACGAATTAGGTCTTGCTGGTCTCGAAAGCCAGAATATAGAAGGACTCCACCTGCACCGTATGAACCTCAATAAAGAGGTCGCAGATGCGTATGGATATACTGGTTTATTTGACGCTGCATTCCCAGAATTTCCTGTAGAAGAAAGATACTCTATCACTACTACGAGTTTTGCGATATCTGCGTATTTGAGATCATTAGTTCCTAATAGAGCACCTTTTCAAAAGTGGCTTAGAGGAGATATGCTAGCTATGTCTAACAGCGAGAAAGCGGGTGCTAATCTTTTCTTTGGAAAAGCAGGATGTATCAATTGCCACAAAGGTCCTGGTCTAAACAATCAAAACTTTTTTGCTATCGGCGTAAAAGATTTATATGAAACAGGCGAAGCTTTCGCGACGGGTCCAGATGATACTAGAAATCTAGGAAGAGGTGGATTTACTGGACGATCTGAGGATATGTTCAAATTCAAGGTACCACAGATATACAACATGAAAAATTCTCCTTTTTATTTTCATGGATCTAGTAAGCGCAGCTTGAGAGACGTTGTTGAATACTTCAATGACGCTGAGATCGAAAATGAAAATGTTGACAAAAATAACATCTCTGCCTTCTTCAGACCACTTAGTTTGACGGAGCAGGAGATAGTCGATCTTACTCAGTTTTTGGAGACAGGACTATATGATCCAGATCTCGAAAGGTATATGCCTACACAGATATTATCTGGCAACTGCTTTCCAAACAATGACATCTTATCTAGATTTCAGACAGGCTGCGAGTAAATTCCCGAGTACATAAATTCGATTAAAATTTGAGACAATAGATGGGAAGTTATTTTTTCTGATTTGTTTGACTTGGGGCTGTCCCTTTCGCTTTGCTTAGGGTCGGGCTTTCCGCTATATGTTGTGGGAAACCCACGCAATGTGGAGAAAAAAGGCGCGCCTTTTCTCTACGCCAACGCTACCCCACACCATGCCGCTTCTATCCCTCATCCATTCACGGCTCGCTACTATCGTAGCATCGCGCTCTTCTTGCATTTATAGCATATGAAATTTAAATTGGTATTATACCTAGATCTACTTAGCAAGACTTAAGATAAAGTCTCTGATGGGCACCAACTGCTTTCTTATAGATATGGCAGTGTAATTAAGTCGCTTCCCATTCCAATCCCAAAATGTAAAACTGTACTCCTGCTCATCACAATTGTTTCTCCAGCCCTTGGCTTTTTCAATCCCATAGACATCAATTTTTCCTATCATTGATAAAAAATCGTTTAATCTAATCTCTGAAATGTTTTTCTCTATTAGCGTTTCGTTTCTGCGATTTGACATTCTGAAAACGCCATATTTGTTTAAGTGATACTTTGTTTTCACCAATCCATATGCATCCAATATATCAAACTCAAAGGAGTGCCATTTAAATTTATTTTCGGGTACCAGCTCTGGCTTGAGGAATAGTTTTACTCCCCACTTCTGATGTAATATTATCGTATCCAAATTGGCTTCCAATCGCTGAAACCCTATCTCGTATCTAGGTTCTAGCGTAAGTTTTCCAAGGACATAGTAAGAAGAATCTACCTTGCCGATCTCACGAACTTCGTTTTCGCTTTGATACATCCATTTTCCATTTGCGAAGTAGACTTCCGTCAGAGATGCTCCAATCCAGATTGGTTGTTGATATTGGGCATATAGGTTTACGACGTACAGGTTAAATACCCAGAAAAAAAAATATACTACTCTAGTCATTTACGTCATTTTCTATATGAAAAAAACAACCCCTTATCCCTGCTTCTGGAGGCGCTTCAATTTGAGTATTCCCATTTTAGCAAATAGGTGCTGAACCGATACTCT
>JALZVN010000332.1 GCA_023299965.1 Saprospiraceae bacterium
AGGATCGCTACACGTAATAGTTGCTGCAGTACCTGCATTTGGAGTAGGTACATTTTGATCTAATTCGACAGTAGTAAATACCTCTGTGGTGCAACTATTGCTAACATCGGTTACTACTAATTGATATTGACCTTCTACACCCACATTAATAGTGGATGTATTTCCAATACTTGCACCTGCTGGGTCAAACCAAGTATATATAATATTATTTCCTACAGAAGAATTTGGTCCTCCTATTTCTACCATTGGCTCAGCACATGTAATCGTATCTTGGACACCTGAATCAGCATCTGGAAAAATACTATTATTAACAATTGTCGCAGATGACTCTACGGTACATTGTGTAGCGATATTCGTAATGATTACCTCATACTGACCTGATATATCTGTGGTAAAATTAGCATCATTAGAAACAGAAGTACCCATTTGATCGAACCATTCAAAAGCAAAGTCAGCCATATTTCCTGCCACCGTAGCTTCTAAAGTAGTAGTAGGATTTACACAATCTAGACTTTTATCCACCCCCGCATTCCCTAGTGGTGGCAATACCATTTCCTCTACTCTTACTTGAATAGAATCGGAGCACATAAGAGCATTGTCTGTAACAATCAACTCATAAGTCCCTGGATTCGTAACATCTAAATTAAGGTCAGTTGAGATCAAAACGTCATTGTTGTCAAACCACTGATAAGAAACATCAGGTCCAACACTAGAACCTGAACTACTCAAGGTAACTGTAGTCACACCACATGTCAGAGTATCAGGTATGATGACAGCCGCCATTGCTGTAGCTGGATCTTCGCTAACAGAAACAGTTTCCGAATCAATACATCCGTTATTTGTATTTTCTATAGTAAGGGTGTAATCTCCCTGTAAAGTTGTTGTAAATGTAGGAGCACTGCTAATCAAGGTACCCGCTGCATCCGTCCAGCTGTATTCAAACTCAGCTCCAACTGAAGAACCAGCTCCTCCTAAAGTAGCCTCTCTAGACGAACAAGTAAGCATGAACGCTGAACCAACATCTACTGTTGGCATGGCAAAATCATCTGTTATATTTACCGAAGCCGATGTGGTACAGTTGTTATTAGTATTGGTCACCTCGAGTGTATACATCCCCATACTTGCCACAGATAATGTAGCATCAGTACCTATCACTCCTGGACTAGTTGTGCTGGTCCAGGCATAGGAAAATTCAGCTCCTGTGCTCGTAGTGCCACCTCCTATTTCAGTAGTTGGCACATTACAATCTAGCAATACGTCATTCCCTGGATTAGCTATTGGTGGTGCTGCATTCTGGATGACTGCAACTGGCATAGTAGCAGTACAACCATTTGGTCCTATTATCTCCAATGAATAAGATCCGCCTTCTGTAACTACTGGATTTGCCATAGTAGAAGTAAACATGTTAGGTCCTGTCCATAAATAACTTACACCTACTGTAGTAGATGCCCCTTGTAAAGTAGCATCTAAGGTGGTGCAGTCTATTTCATTACTAGCCGTAGCAGAGATATCTGGAGCAACCATATCAGCTACTACCAGTTCTGTAATCGTGGTGCTACATCCTGCAGCAGTCATTACAACTAAAGTATATGTACCGCCTTCCGCAACCGTGATCTCAGCTGTACTACCAAGTGGACCTGCAGGACCACTCCAAGCAAATGTGGCACCTACTGTGCTACTAGAAGCGGTCAACTTTGTATCATTATCTAAACAATCAATATCATTTTCCTTGGCTATGTTAGCATCAGGATTACCCATGGCTGTCACCTCTACATCATCCATAGCAACACAACCATTTGGTGCCGTAACAGTAACCGTATATGTACCTGCATTAGTAGTAGTGAACGATTGATCGGTAGTACTAAACATATTGGGTCCTGTCCAACTATAAGTCAAACCGGCAATCGTAGAATTTCCTGAAATAGTTGTACTTGTATTGATGCAATCAATATTGTTTGTTGATATGGCAACAATATTTGGAGGCATATTATCTGTATCGACTAAAACGTCCCTAGTATACATACATCCCGTGGTATTATTCTCAACACCTAAAGTATAGGTCCCTTCAGCCGAAACTTCTATCGTACTAGAATTTGGATTAGACATAGGTGTAATAGTCCCATCTACTGTAGACCAAGAATAAGTAAAGTCTCCTGGGCTTGCCAAATTTGGATCAATAGAAACGGTAAGATCTGTACAAGTAATAGTATATGATGGATCAAAATTGAAAGTAGGTTCATCCATATTCTCTGTAACTGCAATACTTATCTCATCTCTACAACATGATACAACATCTACAACCGACAAAGTGTAGTCCCCTAGAGCATCTACTGTAGGAGTAAGTGTATTAGCTCCAGAAACAATGTTACCATTCATAGTTGTCCACAAATATTCAACATTTACACGTTGGGTACTTGCCATTCCATCCAGATTGATTTGATTGCCAATACAAAGTTCAGCGTCCTCCGCTTCTGCTTCTACATCGGGTAGAATTCCTCTTATAACATCGATGGTGAAATCACAAACATCACCTTCAAATCCATCTATCATGAGATAGTATTCTTGACCTATAACTACAGGTGCTGATATAACATTGAGCGGTGCTGGTGCACCAAAACTCGCACAAATACTTTCTAGCGTATAGTTTGAACAATCTCCAGTGGTATATAAAGCTGCTTGTAAGCCTTTTGCCGTTGTGCAATTAGAAGGTACAATAGAAATAGCAATGACATCTTCATCCGCTATAAAGCGAAAGTATTGGTCATTTTCTACTAGTCCACAGAAACCATCCGGTGGTACCCCTGCTGTAAAACCTCCGCTGGAGCCTACATAGCCATCCAAGTTGCAACTCATCAATGGTGCATCTACGCAATTATCCCCCCCTTGAGGTGCGGGTTGGCAGGTTTGTGCTTTAATATTTAATGTAGCAAATACAATAAATACAAGCACAGATAAAAATCTGTACAATGGACACATAATTTTCTCATTCAACTTTAAACAATAGATAGGAGGATATAGTCTATTAACACCATAAAAGTAGATGAGAAAACAAAGTGATTTTTCTAAATAAATGGGACTTTGTGTCTAGCTAAATGAAAAATAGTAAACAAAAAAAGGATTTATAATAAGCTATTATCCAACATCTTAGACACAATTGAGCTATTTTTAACATTATAAAACATGACAAAAAGTAGATATTATAAATCTAACTAGCGGTGTCTATTAAATTATCATGTAACTCAATTTCGATATGCGTATAGTAGTGTTATAGATAGGTATATAAAAAAAGGGTCACTAATCTTCCGATTAGTGACCCTTTTTTAAATATTATTAAAAAGTAGATTATCTGATAAGCGTAATATCACCTTCATATAAAATCTCTTCTCCGTCAATAAATTCGACAAGTACTTTGTATACATAAACCCCAGGGCTCATATCTTCTGTTCTGAACGTACCATTCCATCCATTTACTTCTAACAAGGCATCAGCTGGTGTCATTGTTTCTTGGAAGAATACTTGCTCACCCCAACGATCATAGATCGCTAAATCATTGATACTTGTAATAAGGTTAATATCCGCATATACTGTGAAAAAGTCATTTGCCCCATCTCTATTAGGAGAGAAAGCAGAAGGTATATATACCGGTCTCGTCTTCTCTACAAAAATGGTAATGTTATCAGTGATGACACAACCGTCTTCATCGAATGCTGTAATCTCATAACTAGTAGTACTAGTAGGTCTTACAAAAGGTGTATTTCCAAGAATTAAAGTATCACTCCATTCTGCAACATCAATATCAAAGTTTGTATTAGGATTCAAACGAATAGAATCTCCAAATGAGATCACTTGATTATCACCCAACTCTAATGCCAACTCTAATGCTGGATTAATAGTCACTGTAGAAGGCCACGTACATCCATTGATATCCATAACTACCACTTCATACATCCCTTCTGTCAAACCTAAGAAATCTTCCTGAGTACCGAATGAATCACCTCCATCAATAGAATATACATATGGAGCATCACCTCCAGTAACCAAATCAGAACTAATCTCTATAGATCCAGTATTCGGACCAAAACAATTTACGTCATCTCCTATTGGATTGATAGCCGTAATCACGTTACTGTTTTCTTCTACATCAACACGATCAATAGTACTACAACCGTTAGCTGGGTCTGTAACAATCAGCTCATATGTACCCGCTTCGTTAATCATAGGCGTCAAAGTCGTAGGATCTGAAATAATACCAGGTCCTGACCAGCTAAATGATAATCCATTAGCCGCATTACCAACCAATTGAATTACTTCAGTATCACAATCAAGCATTTCCGGCTCATCAATTGACGCTTGCGGAATATCCATAGATGAAGTTACAATTGTTGATCGAACAGTCTCGCAACCATTATTAACATCTGTAACTGTCACAGAGTATGGACCAGCCATATCAATACCTGAAAGATCTTCAGTAGTAGCAGTAAAGTTGTTTGGTCCTTCCCAGCTAAATGTAGCATTTGTAGACAACATATCAATACTTACAGTAGTACTTCCTTGAACACAATCTATCTCTCCTCCTGTTATCATAAACGCTGGTGGTATAATATCTTGTATTACTTCTACAGTCCTTGTTTCATCACATCCATTACTATCATCACTTACAAATAGTGTATAAGTACCTGGCTCAGTGACCATAATAGTAGATTGATCACCCGCATTACCACCAACAGGGTCGGTCCAAGTAAAGTTAAGTGCTCCTTGACCTGTACCTGTAGTACCGTCTGCATCAAGCGCTACCTCCATTGTGTTACAAGTAAGCACTAACGGCATTTCGATATCGATAACTGGCTTATCCTCATCTGGTGTAATTTCAACCATGTCAGTCATAATACAACCATTTTCTCCGTCTGTTACTTGTAGCGTGAATGTACCTGATTCAACAACATCGATTTCTGCTGTATTTCCAATCACCGTTGCTGAAGCATTTGTCCACTCATAGCTAAGTGGTCCTTGTCCTGTACCTGACCCAACAAGTGATACAAAATCATCTGCACAAGCAAAGTCAGCATCTAAACCTGCATCAGCAGTAGGTTCTGTAACATTGATCTCCACCATTATTGATTGTGGGATTTCACATAGATTAGCACTATTGAAAACTGT
>JALZVN010000333.1 GCA_023299965.1 Saprospiraceae bacterium
TTTAGAACACTTGTTATGCCTTAACAAGACCAGTTTCCTCGTTTTAATATAACATTTTATAGATCTTGATTTTTATTTTAAATGGATTACCGTTATATTTAGATGCTAATTAAGATATCTAGTTAGTGAAATATTGATTTCTGATGATATAGTTGATAATCAATAAATTATAGTTTATTATTTTTCGTAATACATATTTAAGAGTTTAATTTTTCAACAATGAGAGTACTAAGTCTAATCTTCGTTTTTTGTTTTCTATCTATTTCTTACGCCTTTTCCCAAAATGAACTCATGGAAGTGGAGCTTGCTCCAACGGGTTCTATGCTCAACGAGGGAAGTTATTTGACTAGAAATACTGGTCACCTAAGATTTGTAAATGGGACGGGGCTAAACGGTGAGTTCCAGCCTAGAATTTCAGGCTTAGCGGATTCTGATACTTCACCAGGATTGGTCTTGGTGGGAACGCCTTCTTTGATCAATACGAGCTCTACTGGGATATTATTAAGAGCGGGTGAAGCAGCTTCTATTACAGATGGGAATATTCTACTTGTATCAAACTTTACTAATCCAGTTATGTCTATCAATGCTCTTGGATATTTGGGTGTCGGTACTAATGATGCTAAAGCAAATGTACATGTAGCCGACGGTGATGTCTATATTGAGGAAATCAACGCTGGAGTCATCATGAAAGACGCGAATGGCGTTTGTTGGAGATATACTCCTGATACTTCCGGCGTTCTGAATGGTGTCATCGTAGTGTGTCCAAATTAACTGTCAGATGGGTTTTAAGAAGCAGCTAGCTGCTAGCTACAAACTATTAGCCACAAGCTCTAGCCGCTAGCATTAGAAGCAAGCAAGCAAGGAAGGAACAAGCAAGCTTGTAGCTACTAGTTACAAGCCGTTAGCATTAGGGAACAGTCAAACAAGGAACAAGCCGCAAGCTACTAGCCGCTAGCATTAAGGAGCAAGCTAGGAGCAGTCAAGCAAACAAACAAACAAACCGCTGCTAGGCCTAAGTTACTAGCTGATAAAACATTATAGTTGCTCCACCTTCAAAACTCGCTCTACGGCTAAAATATCTTTGCCAGAAAGTAGCTGTAAAAAGTAAACACCGTCGGTAAGATTACTTTGATTGATGCTAAGAGAGTGGGCACCATCAGAATAATCTTGGCTTGGCATATCCATCAAGACTTGCCCAATAGAATTCACTAGTCTAAGTCGAATATCCTCGGTAGCTTTTTTGAGGTGGAATGCGATCTGTAGATTTTCTTCAAATGGATTTGGCGAAGCTTCAAAAGAGTTGATCACTGTTTTATCTAAAGTACTCACTGTGTTTTCATTTATGATGTTGACACTGATGTCATCAAAATAGAATCCATCGCCTTCCACAGAAACGTCAGATACTATACGAAATCTGATTAAGATGCTTTCTCCTACATAGTCTGATAGATTTATTTCTTCAAGTACCCAATCGTCCTGTACGCCATCATACAAAGGTTGTCCTTCGTCTTGCTCGGGCAGGCCAAGTTTAGTGAATTTGCCGCATAAAGGCTCGTAGTTGACGCCCCCATCTCTAGAAGCCATCACCTGTACATAGTCAAAGCCTGCTTCAATATCCCATCTAGCATAGAAGTTTAGGAATGCTTGTTCGGTGTCTGATAAATCTATAGGCAGCATCCAAGAACTGGTAGCGTTTTGATTATTTTCATAGTTTCCGTTGGGAGAGTCCGTGTAACTACTAGGACTGGATACAAAATCTAGGGTGGTCGCAGCCCAACTATTAGTGAAGGCCCAATTTTCTGGACTGTCTCCAGAATCATTTACTATCGTCTGTAATTCACCAGAAAGAAAAGTCTTGCTGATGGTATCTCTGCTGATAAATTCACCATTGTCTACAAGCAACTCAAAGCGTAATTCTTGTCCATTTTGAGCTTCATTAGAGATGGTATAGTCCACGGTAAGCGCTGCTACATCCAGATGGTCCATGCTTGCCGTTAAAGTGTTGTTTTCTAAACTGATATCGGTGCCAACAGGTAAAATACTAAGAGTGAGCTCCCCAGAAGCTAAACCGTATTTATTGAGCGTAAAGTTTAAACTGCCTTCTTGAGCCGTTATGAAATTAGACGAATTGATCTCTTCCGCCTCTCCATAGTTGAGTAGAAGATGAGCAGTTACCAGATTTTGTAGTAGCACTGATTTGTTTAGATTATCAATTTCACTCTCTGGTGGCCAGAAGCCAAAATTTCCAGGTCCTACCTCTGGAGTCAAAGAAAATATTCTTGGCTTAGCTATAGTGTCACCGTACTTCCAGTCATCTGCTTCTCCATTAGCGGTGGCGCCTACTGTTTCTAGTCCTGTGCCAGAGGGAAAGTTATTCTCGCTAGCCATAGCCCTCGTAAAGGCAGCATAAGTAGGTTGATCTGGCGTCTCCTCATCATTGAATGCAAAAGGGTAGATGAGTACGTTTCCAAATGTATGGTAGTTCATACAAATTCTAAATCTATGAGCTATACAAAAATCTCTTACGGCTTGCGTTTCTGGTTCTGAAAAAGGCGCTTGTCCTCGATAAATCTGGCTATTGGAATTTCCGGAAGAGCCTTGATCATCGAATGCCCATTCAAATCCGTAGTTTCTATTGAGATCGACTCCCACAGGTTCATTACTCTCTATGGACCTGTTTTTTCTCCAAAGACCGCCACCGTTCGGACTACTGACTTCGTTGAATACATAGCCATCTGGATTGATACATGGGATAAAGTGCATCGCTGTATTATCTACTAGATATCTAACCTCTGGGTCCGTTTCATAATTTTCCAACAGGTACCACATGTAGAAAATCATTTGAGACAAACTATTCGGTTCACGTGCATGATGCAGCGCGGTATATAGCACTTCTGGCTCGGCGTCTTCTTCTACGTTCGGATTGTCTGATATACGGAGCCAAAATATAGGTCTTCCTTCTTGCGTCAGATTTGAACCAATCGGCTGTCTTATGGTGATTAGATTAGGAAATAGGTTTGCCATCTCATCCAGTGTCGCTAGCAGTTGATCATAGGTCAAGTATCCACCCATGGATCCAAATTGATAATTCTCTGGGGTCTCATAGTCAAATTGGACAGTAGACTCTGTTGAGCAATTATTGAACGATCTTTGCACTACATGCTCGTGCGTATGATTGTGATGGTTTTGAGCTACATAGTGTGCTTGCACATCTTCCATAATAATCTCAAATGGGATATTGTTTTCTTTGAGCAGCTCAATTTCATGATTCGAAAAATCAGAAGTTAGATATTTACCTTTCGCATAGCTGCCATGGTCCGTCTCTAGCCCAAGTTGGGCAACTGCTGAAATAGGTGTTTCTTTTAGGTCTATTTTTACTCTAGAGTAAGTAGTCGGTAAGTGTTGAGCAAAAGATGATAGGCTAATGAATAGTACTAGTAGGATAAGGGTACAGTATTTCATGCAGGTTCGTTTGTTTTATAGTAAGCGTGTATGTGTAGATAACCCCTGGGAAGTCTTATTGTTTTGGCTAGACATGGGCTTATAC
>JALZVN010000334.1 GCA_023299965.1 Saprospiraceae bacterium
TATTCCTAAGAAGACAGATTTCAGAACGCTCTCTGAAGAATTTATTCAGTGGGTAGAAGATGAATTAAATAATAGACCTCGTAAAAGATTGGAGTTTTAGTCTCCTAATCAAATTGTTAATCAAAAAGTTGCATTTGTTACTTGAATGTAAGGTCTAAAAGTAAAATGTCTTGAATAATGCTGCGAAAAAATTGATTTTCCCACATTATAAGTAGATGCGTATGCTATACAAATTATTAATAATCAAGTATGTATTGCTTAGTTATACCATTTTTAGAATATAAATGATGTTACTATTTTAAATGAACTAGCTAAAAAGTTATTTGGTCTTGTTGCGTACAATGGTTTGAAATTATAGTTCAAAGCGATCTTTATAAGTTGTATTGGAAAGTGAATAGCATCTTTCATTGTGATTTTAGATCCCTCCACCTCAGTCCACTTTTTAAGAGATACCTCTTTAAATTTACTAAGCATATTGGTCTTGCCATACTTATTTCTCATCCTCATGAGCAGCTCAATGTCAAACAGCCACTTTGAAATAAATTCTTTCTGAAACAAAGAGTTCGCTGTCGTACGTGTAAATACTTTAGCTCCGCATTGAGTGTCATTAATTTTTAGCCCTATAATCCACTGGATAATAACGTTAAAGATGTTACTACTAGCAGATCTAAAAGCCGTGCGATTTATATTGGCAGTATTGACCCTCGTACGAGACCCAATCACCATGCCCTCAGTTCCAATATCATCTTCTAATGAATCAGCCAGATTTTCGTAATCTTCAAATCCTGTGGCTAAATCAGCGTCCATGAAACCAATCTTTCTGGCTTGCGTATTTTTTAACACAAAGTTTACTCCAGCACGTATGGCTTCCGCTTTACCGTTGTTATGGGGTGCATCATAAACGTAAATTCTCGATGGACTTTTTGCTTGAAAAGACTTTAGAACGTCTAAAGTGTTATCTGAACTTCCGTCATTGACAAAGCAGATAGAATAGTTGTTATTTTGGTTAAGAAATTCCTCAAAAGACTCTAAGTCAAGTCTTCCAGCTTCATTGTAGCAAGGTACTACTATTGCATTCTCCATAAATATTTACTGTCATAAAATGGAGGGTATTAGTTAAAAAAGTTTGGAGGAACAGTAGGTATATTTCAAGTTTACTGCCAAAAACTTGAAATATGATGGTAAAATCGTCAAAAAACGTATAATTTATTAGTCTATTTATATCTTTCACTAAATCAAATCGTAACAGTATATATTGAAGTATTATGTAAGAATTTTTATTTAGTTAAAGCTTGGATAGAGGAAGAACATATTATTTTTTGGGACTGATGTTGGTGCTGGTTTTGCATGCAACGACCAACTTTTTTACGTTTGATCAGACTTATGATGCTTATGTGCACATTTTCTTTGCAGATCACTATGCAGAAGGGTGGTTTGACAACTGGGACTATCGTTGGTATACAGGATTTAATATTATTTCATACCCACCACTTGTCCATCAAGTAGTAGCATTGTTATCTTTTGGTTTAGGCTTGAAGATGGCTTTTTTTTTATGGTCCGTTCTGATGATGCTTTGGTTTGTAAGGGGGATGTATTATTTCGCTCAATTATGGGTAAGTAAGGAAGCTTCAGGTATAGCGGCGATTCTAGTTGTCTTTACAGGTAGCTTAACGGAGGCTTTACACATTTTTGGACAAGTGCCGAGTATTACTGGGATGGCTTTTCTACTGAATGCATGTCCAGAAATATACAAATGGATTTACACTAAAGAGACTTCTCATCTCTGGATGAGTATAGCATTTTTAAGTGTATGTTCTGCAGCGCACCATGTCACTACTATTTTCGGGATGGTATTTTTTATCTTCCCAGTGATCGGAATAGCGATTTTTGATCTATGTAAAGACGAAAAAGAAGAAGGAGTGAAGGTGTCGATCAACGATTTTTTCACCAAGATCATTTCTAATCTAAAGCGCCTGCTGCCATTTGGCATAGTAGTAGGGATTATCATGATAGTGGTAATTCTTCCATACTGGTTATGGACAAAGTCTGATCCCATCTCGCAAGTATCTATACCACATGGTTCTAGAGAGTCTTTTATAGATAAACCAGATTTAGGGATTGTATTTTTTCTGTTTCCGTGGGGCATTATGTTGTTTGCTTTACCGTACATCTTTGCTAGATCCTTTAAGCGAAGACACTTATTTTTGGGTTTGTCGTTAGTTCTATTGTTTGTCTTAGGTACTGGAGGCACTACACCTATTCCTAGATGGATTTTAGGAGACACGGCTTTTGAAATACTTACTTTAGATAGATTTACTTTCTGGGCTACGATTATTTCTGTGCCATTCTTCGGGGAATTTATGCATAGACTCTATTCGGGGGATCTTAAAAAATTTAAGTATAATACTTTTTTTAGGCGCTTTACTTTATTGTTTTTTTCAATAGGGATTGTCCTGTTTAATGTCCTCATTGTAAATGCTGGGTATTTTAAACCATTTCAACCTAAAGAAATAGATCCGAAACCAATTGTAAATTTTCTGGAAAGAGATATGCATAGCAATTGGAGATTCTTAACATTAGGATTCGGAGATCAAATGGCTTGGCTGTCCGCCAATACGGATGCCTTATCGGTGGATGGAAATTACCATAGTGCTAGAAGACTTCCAGAGATGACTTCAAGGGCCGTAGAGCGATTGGAGAATGCAAAGTATCAAGGGGAAGAAGGCATTGGTTCACTAAAGGAATTTTTAACGATACCAGAAAAGTTTAACCTCAAGTTCGTGTTTGCCAATGATAAATTTTACGAACCTATGTTGCATTTTTTAGGTTGGCAAAAGATTGGGCAATTGGAAAATAATATTGTTGTTTGGGAACGTCCAGATGTACCTCCATTACCAGACTTATTACCTAGGAATAATATTCCTGCGTTTCAAAGATTTATGTGGGGAGTCTTACCTATGAGCTGTTTTGCATTTGCTTTTTTCGTATACTTGAGATACCTCTTTAGAAAAAAATGGAAGATTATCAATATCGATATTTCTTCGCTCTCGAAAATTGCCAGACAAGGAGTCCGAATAAAATCTGTTTGGTTTACACAGTCCGCATGGATGATTTTTCTGCTTGTGCTTACAGTAGGTTTCTTGTCTTTTGTAGCTATCAATCAATATGGACATGCGACTCCGCAAAAAGCGCTAAATGCCTATTTTAACGCTATCAATTATAAAGACTTCAAGGAGGCTTACTCTTACCTTGATGAGGATACTAGACCATCAGTGGATCAATACATGCTAGAGTTGTCCTTAGAAGATGGAATCTTAGCCTCTTACTCTATACTTGATACACTAGAAATATTGGATATAACTTATGAGAATCCCAATCATGCGATAGTGGATGTAAACTTAATATCTACTACCTCCCTAATGAATTACGAAAATATAGATCATATTGAAATGCTTAAGCGTGATAATGGTTGGTATATTAAGCATGAAGAATTTGATAGAGATATTCCTGCGGATCAGTTCTACGGTGTGCCGGATATCGCTTATTTCAATCAAGGCAGGCGTAAAGCAGATGTAAGTATTACTAGAAGAGAAGATGTGTTGGATAGACCAGAGGCGTATATCATTCAGGCTAACTTAGTACAAAAGGATAGTGTTTTTTACATCGTAGGGGAAATACAAAATGTCGATAATGTTCCAGCATATATCACTGTAGACGGGTCTCTTCTAGATAAGAAAGGTGATTTATTAGCAAGATATAATGCAGGGAATGGAATTATACGTAGATTATTACCAAATGAAAAAACTCCTTTTAGAATTGATTTTAAGGATAAAATTTCAACGAATAGCGGAAAGGTCTACCTAGAAAATAAAGGAGATTATGATGATGAGTATTTTAAAGAGCCTTTTGATTTTAATGTCTTTGTGAGAACGATGGTGACGGGTCAAAAAATGTATAAACTCACCGGAATAAAAGATCTTTCTATTAAAGGAAATCAACTTACTGGCTCTATGGTAAACTATGGTACCAATGAAATAAGTATTCCTCAAATAATGCTTGCTGAATATGCTCAAGATGGAAGTATGAAGTGGATGGATGATAGTTTTTTGCAAAGCGGTATCAGAGCCCAAAGAGGTAAAGAATTTTCCTTGAAGTCTAAAATTGATGAGGTTGTACTTGTAAGAAAAGGGACGGAAAATCAACTTTTTGTGAATGGAACATCAAAAAATAAGATTGATTACTTTGATGAAATAAAAGATCATATTGGAATAGAAAATATTGCTAAAATAAATAAAGTAGATAACAGTACACTTAAAGTTTATACAAATGGATTTGTGTATGATTTAAATTAATGGATAGATTTTTATCATTTCTTTTAGGTCTGGGTTTTGTTTCCTTGCTCTTGGGTTGTCGAGTAGAAGCCATGGAACATGTACAATGCATGTCTAATGGGAAAGGTACGATATCTTATTTAGCAAAAAACTACCAAGCTGGAGATGAAATAAAGTTTAAACTTACTACGGAGAATCTGAAAAATGAAGAAGTACTTATAGTATGGGATGGAAAATTTGGAGAACGTTTTTTTAATAAGACGATATTCTCCGAGAAGTTTTTATTTAGTTTTCCAGATTCTTTAAGTATTTATAGTGGATTTGCTACTGTAAAAGTAATTCACTGCAATAAGATCCTTTGTCAAGAAAGTACTTATATAGAAAGTTTACATCCTGTAGGGATGATAGAGTCTTATCTTGGACCAAAAACGCTTGCTATTGATCAAAGCATGGAATCTATGCTTTGTTTGATTCCAACCGATAAATTTGGGAATACTATAGAAGGTAGCTTCACAGTTACATTCAATACAAAATATAGAAAGCAAAGGATCAAAAGTGTAACCAGGAATATAGAGAATCTCTTATCTTTTGTAAAGATTGAAAATAATAAACAAGTAGGTAAGGTGCTTCTGGGTGCTAAATGTGTTGATTCCTATATAGATGAACAAGAAATAGCCATAGTTCAGGGTCCAATGCAAGAGGTCAAAATCAATATTGTTGAATTTCACCCCTATGGAGATGATAGGCAATTAGTACACCTGAATACGAATATCATACTTGATGCAAAAGGTAATGTGATTGCAGATGGTACTAGTATTATATTTGTGGTATATGAAAACGAAGAAGTACAGGCTCAATATCAAGCCTACACGGTTAGCGGTATAGCAACTGTATTTATTGAAAATCCAAAAGACGCTGCAAAATGGACAGTTTCTATCGCTGGTGCAGCCAAAGGAAATGAAGTATACTTGAATTTTGAAAATAATATTGAATCTATACCATTAAGAATTGAGAAAAATGTACTGGTCGTAGGGCCAGTGATTGGGTCTTTAGATCAGTATATTCCTGATGGTACTCAAGTATCTATAGTCTTTAATAATCGCTTCTCAAAAGAGGCTATTATTGAACATGGTTTTGCCAGAATAAAAATTCCGGAAAAACTAAAGTCGGCAAAAGAAATTGTATCCGAAGTAACTATCAATAATAGAAAAGTGAAGTTGATTTATTAATGGTTTTAGAGAAAAGCATAATCCGATTGATTGCAAGCAGGCTACTGTATTTAGTAGGTATAGCCATTTTTATATCTATTTTTGCCAATGTCTACGTGTTTTTTAGCCATTCGGAAACTGTCTCTAAAGAAAAACAAGAAAAAGCAACATACAGCACTAGTTATCATGTTCCAAAGGTAATATGGAATCAGCCAAAAACGAGTATAGGAAGATACTTAGAGGAATATGATAGCGGAAAGATATCTGACGCCTATCAAAACGCATGGTATTTTTTAAATGAAGCTTTACGAAAAAAATCAAGTACAGGGCTTGAAGATTTCTTTTCTGATCAGCTCATTAAGGAAATAGAATTACTTATCGATTCTGATAATGAATATGTAGAAGATAGGGTAGACCTAAATCATAATCTTGACATGCACTTGTATTCTGTTGATAAGCAAATTGTAGCCTTTAAAGATAATGATGTTAGAATAAAACGTAAGGTCTTAAAAAACAAGAAATTGTTTTATGAAGAGGAGTTGTATAAAAACTATGAAGTGATAATGACGCTGACTGACGGAAAATGGAGGGTGCATCATATGAAAGAGGTGGAAAACAATACAATAGTGCCAAACTATATAAGCAAAAATGAACCGCATTTCGTATTTGATTCCTTAGTTACCTTCGTCAATTCTAGTCAATCTCTACCTTCAACTGAGCTACTTGTAGCCTGTAAAATAAATTCTAAAAAAGGATATCATAAAATCAAACCTGGTGAAACCATCTATCGACTATCTAAAAAATACAATGTTACTATTGATCAAATTATGAAGTGGAATAAATTAGCTGGCACTTCGGATATTAAAGTATGTAGTCATCTTCGTGTTCAAAATCCAGATGTTAAAAGAAAGAAAATTGTACTAGTTACTCCTAGAGTAAATATTGGATATAAAGTAAAGACTCGGATTGTTAAAAATGGAGAAAGTATTTATACTATATCAAATGATTTAAGCATTGAACCGCGAGAACTAAGAAAAGCAAATGGCATAAAGGATAATAATATTTTACCTGGGCAAATATTGCAAGTGCCTAACCAAAAAAATATAAATACATCTAAAATTGAAGAAATAAAAGGAATCAATTATTATCCACAGTCTTCCCCATGGTTAGATTTTTGGGTGGACTATGATCCTAAAGTTATACGTAAAGATTTGATGACTATTAAAGGTCTTGGAATGAATACGATTAGAATTTTTATCCCTAGTGATGGGGTAGTTCCTGGACTGCAATTTAAGGTTATGCTTGATAAATTAGAATTATTATTAGACGAGTGTACGGTTCTTGATTTGGACGTTGTGGTAACCCTTTTTGATTTTCCTGTTAGTTTTGATTTGTCCTACTATCCTAGATCTGAAAGGCAGCTTGAAGATATACTCACACGGTTTAAAGATCATTCTGCTCTAGTAGCATGGGATATCAAAAATGAGCCAGATCTTGATTTTGAAAGGCATACAAAAAAGAAGGTTCTACAATGGTTGACTTATATGATTGAAAAAGCTAAAGTCTATGATCCAAATCACTTACTTACTATAGGCTGGTCCAATCCTGAAGATGCTGTTTTGTTGGCTTCGGAATTAGATTTTGTTAGCTATCATTATTACAGAGATCCTAAATCATTAGCTTTGGATGCACTCGAATTAAAATCAAAAGTTAATAAGCCAATTTTGCTTGGAGAATTTGGGCTTCCATCTAACAAGAAATGGTATTTGCCGATGGGGCATACCCAAATAGATCAAAGAGATTATTTGATTGATATGAAAACGGAAATGGATGCCAATGGTTTATCCTATCTGTTGTGGACTTTGCATGACTTTGATGATATTCCTACAGAGGTATTTGGGTATAGAAAGTTTATACACAGCAAGCAAAAATATTTCGGTCTCATTGATAAGAAGGGTAATAAAAAACCTGCCTATTACATTTTTGCTCCTAACGAAAGAAGGTAGAGTCTTACATTAGGGCACCTCTATTAACTATACTCTTGGTTGATCAGAAAATCAAAAATTTTCTTAAGCGAATAGAATAAATTTTTACTTCGTTGTTCGTCAGTCGATTA
>JALZVN010000335.1 GCA_023299965.1 Saprospiraceae bacterium
TCCGCGATTTGTAAAGCTGTTTTTTGACGACTGTTCAATTGAAAATCTCTAGGAAACTTGACGGTAAATGGAGAACTGGAATACAAGTATATCAGTGCTATACCAATAACCAACAAACTTAGAGCATTCCTTAGCTTGTCTTTTATGTTGAGTATATCCCATAGACCTTGCATGCCTGCCAAGGCTATAATGCTCATAAATGGGGCTATGGTTAATAAATTTCGTGTTAATCCAAAAGACTTGAATAAGCCAAATCTCCAGAAAATAGTATGGCTGATGATGACGCTAAATGTAGCTGCCAAAATTAAAACTGGAATCAGATGCGCTCTAATTTTTTTGATTTGCCTACCGATAGGGATACTCATGGCTATGCAACCCATCCAAAATATGACATAGATAGGAATCCCAAGAATCCCTCTAAGACCATTGATATAGTGAAACCAATTTCCAATCTTGTTGTAGGCAGGGTCTATCATGGCATTGGGATTTTTAGTAAATATCCATAACCAAGATTCCTCAAAAAAAACAACACCAAGTATGGTATAGAGTACATGACCAAATAATAAAATTGGGATCAGCTTCCAGTATTGTTTATACAATAAAAAATACAGACCAGCTATTGCAATAAAGTACAATCCTTCTGGTCTTGAAAATGGCATGAAAGAGATGAGTAAGGCTGCCCATCCATTTTTTTCAATAGCTATTAAATAAATACTCCCTATAGCCATGAGGGAGAAAAGGGGTTCTGTCAATCCCGATAGGCTCAAATGCAAATAGTGAGGCATAAACATTAATAGGGGGATAGTTAATTCTGCATAGGGGAGGCTTATTTTCTTCGCAAGTTTGTAGCTAAGATAAGCGGCTGACAAGGCCATGATAGAATTGAATAATTTTATACCAATGAATCCTAGTTGAGCAAATAGACAAGAGGTAAGTACGAATATTGGTTTTGCCCAAGAGTGCAAAAATAGATGCGGATATTCAAATGCGTACTTGTTGTGTAGATAATGTTCTACGCTGTCACCGTCGTCTCCAGTACCATCCATAGTGAAAAGCAGTATGGCTTGCTGCAACAAGACAATTCCCATCCAAATCCAAACCTTATTTTTTTGATAAAAACTAGGGTCTGAAATTTTGGAGTTTGAAATGATTGCTTCTTCTTTTTGGATAATTATTGTTTGATGAATTTGTCAGAAAAAGACCAACCTGCTGAAGAACTTACATGTAAAATATATAAACCCGTTGAGAGAGCACTCAGATCAGTGATGCTCTGCTTTATGTTTTGTCCATTCGAAGAATAGCTTTTTAAGCGTTGACCTTGGACAGAGTAAATTTCAAAAGAAAGATTTTCAGATCCTTTCAAATCTACTTGGATGTTTAGTTCATTTTGGACTAGGCTTGGATACATAGTATACTTTTCTATCTGGACAATGTCACTTGCGCTTAGTGGTGCTAATATATCTCCAAAGGCTATCGCACTGCAGCCCTTACTGTCTTCGATAGTGAGGCTGTACGCTCCAACTTCTAGATTGCTGATCACAGTACTCCCAGTGATGCCGTTGCTCCAGGTGTATTCATAAGCGGGCGTACCGCCTTCCGCCTTTGCAAATAGGGAGTTGTTTTGATTTATAATTTCTGCTTCCAGTAAATCTGGGTCTGGCAATATGATGACAATTCCATCTGTGCATCCATACGCATCGACCGCAAAAATAGAGTAGGTCCCTGCACTGATATTTTCTCTGGTTGTATTTAAATTGCCATTTTCCCACATATAGTCGATAGGCATCTGTCCTCCGGTTTGACTTATAGAAATCATACCATCAGAATCTCCAACGCAAGATGGGAGGTTAAATTCAGATGTTAAACTTAGACCTTCACCATTCACAATCACCTCAGCACTTTCAACTATGTCGCATTCTCCTCGATCCGTAACGGTTACAGAATATACACCTTGCTCTAAATCACGTATTTCAGTTTCTATTTTATTATTACTCCAAATATATTGGAATGGACCAACCCCACCTGTGACGACTGCCCGGATTTTTCCTCCATCACCACAGAATCCGTCTTCAGTTATTAGTTCCACTGAAATAGGATCTAATGCAGGAAGATTTACACCTGCTGAAATGGTATTACCAGTAGCATCTGTGACCGTGACAATGTAAACATCTGGACTAAGATCTGAAATCGTTTGCGATTGCTGGTTATTTGACCAAAGAAAAGTATAGGGTTGTTGACCTCCAGAAACATCCGCGCCAGCATTACCATCATTCAAGCCAGCGCAACTTATGTCTGACTTGAACATATTTAAGCTAAGTGACTGAGCACTTATGTGAAAACTTAAGAATAGTAATCCAAATAAGCCTAGCGTTTTTCTCAAAAACAATAGATTTAGTTTCATTTTATTTTGACTGAATTCCAAGGTACAAAAATCCTCTTTTGGGTCTATGGAATCTTGAGAAAATAAATTTTGAACAGTGTTAAACTATCAGAAGACGTAAGCATTTTGACTAAATTAGATCAGATTATGACTTTTGCCCATATAATTAGACAATAAATAAGCTAGGCGAGCACCTACATTACCATCATATGCCTTGCCAGTACCAGCTACTTCACATAAATCAAAACCAACAATTGAGTGACCTTTTTCTACCAATTGCTTTAATAAGTACTTTGCCTGATTATAGGAGAGGCCTCCTGGTACAGGGGTACCAGTGCTTGGACAGTAGGTAGGCATCAATCCGTCAATATCAAAACTTACATACACCTTATTTGGAAGCTGATCAAGTATAGTATCGCATATTTTCTTGAAACTAAGTCCTTCAAATAGCGCATTTTGTATGTGAGTATCTGAGTATAAGCTGATTTGATCGCTATGAGCTGCAACAAAATCAGCCTCTTCCTGACAGTAATCTCTAATGCCCACTTGGACTAGCTTACTGACCAAGCCTTCTTGCATAACATTGTAGAAAATAGAAGCATGAGAATAAGTGAACCCTTCATATGCCTGTCGTAGATCCATATGGGCATCGATTTGCAAGATACCTATTTCATCATTTTGTTTGGCACATGCTCTTATACCTGCTAAGGCAACGGAGTGATCTCCACCAATGATCCCAAAGTACTTATTAGCGTTAAGCGCTTCAGTACATTTCATTTCTATATATTCAAGCATCTCTTTACAAGCTTGATTGATCGTAAGAACTTCATTTTTTAATTCCTCAGATATTTCTTCTTCACTTTCTAGAGCAGCAATAATGTTCTCAGCAGTTGGTCTCAGCGCATCATTCTGTACCCTTAATTTTTTATCTATTTCCTGCATATAAAGACCCATCTTCCAGGCATCTGAAACGAAGTCATCATATAAGTCAAGTTGATAGGAGGCTTCCAGGATATTTTGTGGTCCAGCGTGTGTGCCAGCTCCTGAAGACACCGTCAAGTCCCATGGTACAGGTATCAATATTACTTGGGCTTCCTCTTCTTCAAAAGGCAGACCAATGAAGCGTCCATTGTGAAGTCCCACTCCGTTCGGATCAAAATTCTTTATCTTTAAATCTCTGCTCATAGAAACTGATTAAAACGTATATAATCTTTTTGTTTATTTTTAAGCATGAATATTAACTAAGCTGCCTTTTGCAGGCAAATTTAATGGAATTAAAACAATCAATGGATATAAAGGCTTTTTACAAAATAGTTGATCAAAATCTAAGACAAGGTGGGAATTCACTGTTTGACAAATTCAAATTAGAAAACTCGGATTTAATCTCTGCAATATCTGAAAGTGATTCTAGAGCGGTAGCAGAAGCACTCAAGGCTTGGGTGAACCCAAACAAGCCAGATGGTTTGGAAAGAATGGCGCTCCCCATGGCTGTTGACAATAACAATGAATTGATTGTTGGTATGCTTTTGTCCTATAAAGCAAACCCGAACGTTTTAGGTAGGGATGGTGAGTCTGCTTTATACAAAGCTGTCTTTTGGGAAAATGAAAATGTAGTCCGTTTACTTTTAGATAAAGGCGCGGCAGCTAATTTTCCAAATAAGGATGGTAAAACAGCGGTACAACTTGCAAATGAAAATGGATATAAAAATCTACTTGCCATATTGACCAACGACGAAGTGCAGCTAAGAGTAATGCAACTAGAACGCGATCGTGCTACACATGCTGCATTGAAGGAAAGAGCCCAAAAAGCAAAAGCTCAAAAATTGAATACAACTTTAGCGGCTCCCAATAATTCAGAAGACTTACCCTCAATTACGAGCAATGATCAGGATGAAAGTGCACTACAAACTAAATATGCTACTTATTCCAAGCCCATGGATGCCTTGATAGCAGCCATAAAAACAAAAGATACTGCTGGTGTTAGGATGTTTGCTGAAAAAGTCGATGATTTAAATGTTTTTGAGAATGGAGAGAATGCACTTCAATTGGCTATAGAAAGGGGGCAAGATAAACTCGCTAACTATTTACTGGATCAAGGAGCTAGTTTGTTTCTTGCGGATGAAATAGGAAATTACCCTATGCTAAATAGCAGCGTACAGCATAAAATGTATGACGTATTGAGATCATCTTTAGAGACTGAGGAGAATGTAGCCGAAAAGATTAATGATACAAAACAGTCCTTCACCGCACAATTTCTCGCTTATAAGGACCCCAAAATGATGGATTTATTGTTACAGTTTGGGGCAGACCCATTCTTTGGTGGTAAGGATGGTATTTCTCCAATTGTGAAAGCCATTGAAAAGGGTTCTGTTGCGATCTTGCCAGTATTGTCCAAGCGAAATATCAAATTCAATCAAAGGATAGATGATAAATCGCTCATGCAGTGGGCCATTGAATTTGAAAGACCAGATTGGGTAAATGGACTACTTACGGAGAAGTTTTTAGAAAAATCAAGTAAAGAAGAAATGGAGGCTATTTTGAGCTTGGCAGAATCCAAGCAAAACAAGGCAATTATTGGTTTGCTTAAGCATTTGAATAGGAATTAAATCACAAATTCAGGACATAGCCCTGCACTAATGGGTAAAAAGCTATATCTTGTCTAATACCTGCCACATCCAACTAAAAAGAACCTATTTTTTTGCATTTATTACCACAAATCATGGTTACTTTACGTACAAAACTAAAACAAGCATAGCATTTAGCTAATGATCTTACTTATACAGCTAGAAATATATCAATGGTTAGCGCCTCTTATTGGTGTTTTTTTCATCTACCGAACAGTCGTTCAGTATATAAAAAGAAAGCGAACGCTAGTAGCTATGATGGTATGGATAATGTTTTGGCTATCTATTACTTTGATGGCAATCATTCCCAACCCCGTTTCCATGCAGATCGCCTCACTCTTAGGGTTTAGGTCTAATGTGACGGCTGTTATATTTGTTTCCATTGCACTTCTTTTTTTATTTGTTTTTTATCTTTCTTCTACCATTGAAAAATTAGAGCATCAAATGACAGATCTAGTGCGGAAAATCGCTATCGATGAAAAGAATAAGCAAGATATCTTAGATAAAAACGAACGTAAGATCCCTTTAAAAAAAAATAAAAAAACCAAAGTAGGATGAAAATCCTTTTTGTTCTTGAAAACTACTATCCCCATATTGGAGGTGTAGAGACACTTTTCAAAAACCTAGCTGATGCACTTTCAAAGCAACAACATGAAGTCATCATTCTCACAACCCTAAAAAATAAAAATGACGCACCTATAGAGTCTATAGATAATATCACGGTCTACCGCAAAAATTACTTCAACAGATATTTCTTTACCTTTTTTGCGTTTTTTGCTGCCTTCAGGCTAGCAAAGACCTGCGATCTTATTCATACCACTTCTTATAATGCAGCTTTACCTGCCTGGTTGGCTGCTAAATTGAGAGGTAAAAAGGTAATTATAACCTTTCATGAAGTATGGGGAAATCTTTGGTTCAAGCTTCCTTTTATGTCAAAGCCGGGAGCTAGACTTCATCATCTGTTTGAACAAATGTTGTTAAAACTAGACTTTTACATGTTTGTAGGGGTGTCTAATTTTACGAGAGATGCATTGATTTACAATGGGGTTTCTGCAGATCGGACCAGCATGATTTATAACGGTATTGATTATTCAGAATTTGAGGCGATAAGACATGCACCTCCAACTAAGGAGTTTACATTTACCTTCTTTGGTAGGTTAGGGATGTCAAAAGGTATAGAAATATACCTGAATGCTATCAAAGAGCTTCTAGCGCAAAATGTGAAAGCCAAGTTTCAATTAATCATACCGAGACAACCAGCAGCGTTTTTAGCAAAGATAGAGGAGATAATTGATGAACTTGATATTCAAAACTACATTCATATTTCACATAATCTTCCTTTTACAGAGCTTCAAAAAGAAATAGCAGGTAGCAGCGCGATTGTAATACCATCCTATAGTGAAGGTTTTTGTTTCGCAGCCATCGAATCTATGGCTATAGGAACGCCTATTATATCTTCAGCACAAGGAGCATTGGCAGAAGTTGTCAGTGGTAAGTTTCTAGAAATGCAATCTTTAAATGCAAATAGTCTAAGTAATTGTATGCAAAAAGCCATTCTAGGAGAGTGGGAGACTAGACTAGAGAAGAAATTTCACTTGAAGGATACTGTTCAAAATTACCTATCTTTATATGCAAGTGCACAGAAAGAAGAAAAATGAAGATTGCGTTTTTAGCAGATCCGTTAGATACTCAATATGCAGGCATACACGTGTTTTGCAAGGAGATATTGCACGCCATAGATCAGCTTAATCCTTACCATGAAATATATGTTTTTAGATCAAAACAGGAAAACGAGTTTAAAAACCTTCAAGAAGTAGTTATTCCTATCAGAAAAGGAATTCCTGGACATCATAGAGTTCGTTTATTCTCTGCTTTTCCCAAATATATCAAGCAAAATCAGTTTGATATGGTCATAGAGCTTGCGCACTTCGGACCCTTTGGTTTGCCGCAGTCCATCAAGCAGGTGACCTACATTCATGATCTGACTCCTATAACCCACAAAAAATTTCATGGGATAGCGAGCCAAAAGTTTCATAAATTAATGTTGCCTAGAATACTTAAGAAATCTCACTTAGTGCTCTGCAATTCTGAGCAAACTAGAAAGGACATCAATCAATTTTTACCAGGGATTGAAGATAAAATTGAAAAGATCCATCTTGGCATTAGCGATTTCTTCAAACCCGCTTTTGATGCTAATTTGATCAAAAAATTAAAAATATCGGCGCCCTTTATTCTGCATGTCGGTACCTTAGAACCTAGAAAAAATATTCCACTACTTATCGCTTCATTTAACGAATGCCGAAAGTCAAACTCAGAATCAAACATTCAATTAGTACTAGCAGGGAAGCCTGGTTGGGGCTTTCAAGATATTATAGATGCCAAGGAAAAGAGCTCTTACAAGGAAAGTATCATTATCACAGACTTTGTTACCAATGAGCAACTAAGAGTTTTGTATACCCATGCGGAGTGTTTAGCCCTACCTAGTTATTATGAAGGCTTTGGACTTCCTGTATTAGAGGCTATGGCATGTGGCTGCCCTTGCTTGATTTCAGGAGAAGGAGCTCTAAGAGAAGTTGCTGGAGAAGCAGCAATTTACTTTGATATCAAAAACACCAATAGCCTTACCCAGCAATTGCAAAATATCTTGGTAGATAAAGAGCAACAATTGGTATGGAGAGAAAAAGCATTGCAACACGCCAATACCTATTCTTGGAAAAACACTGCCAATACCTTTTTAGCGAGCCTCGAAAAATTAGCAGCTTTTTCTTAATTTGCCCACC
>JALZVN010000336.1 GCA_023299965.1 Saprospiraceae bacterium
AAATTGCTCATAAACCCGAGGGGCAAATTTTTTGCCCCTCGGCGAGCATTTTAAACTGAAAGAAATACGACAGAAAACGAAAGCGTTTTCCCAAAGAAAATAAATAGAAATACCCTGATAGTTTTAAAAATACGATTCAATTGGCTTCACTAGAGAAGTGAAATTCTACAATAGTTAAAAGCTAAATGTAAAGCCCCCTTAATCCTAATTCCCATATACCTACCCAAATCCCCGAAATGGCTCATATATTCGAGGGGCATACTTTCGCCCCTCGAAGAGCTTTTAGATCTCCTTTCTATTCTTACCCATTGTTTTTGATATTTCTGTTTTAAAAATGAGGTATTCTATGTATTCAAAATTGTCACAACGATTATAAAAATCGCACCTGATTAAATCTTGATGATCAGCCTATTTCCGTTTCATATCCCAGACTAACAAAAAACCTCCTTTATAGACTTTGAGCTTGATGCTATAAAATCAGGACTGCTTCTTTGAGCATAAAGTGCCAGCTTATAGTAGCAAACCTATAAATTCAATTTTACATATGTGAATTGATCGTAGTCATTCCCTCTCTATATTTATAAATTTTCACCCTTTCTTTTGTTTTACCTTGGATTGCACAAGGAATAAACGATTAAACAAGTACACAATTTCCCCGGACAAGCGCTGAGCAGTGCTCGTTTTGTATAGTCTGTAATAGGGCAGGGCAGGCAGGAGCTACTCTGAGTCATGCATGACGATAGTATATTTTCTGACCGCGCGCAAAACGCCTTGCCTGACATAGGCAGGGCTACGAATCATAGCGACTCTGAGTGACTATAGTGAAATGGAACGGAACGATGAGAGTAGATGTCAGGCTTCAGAGATAGACAAACATCTATATCAAAACATGCTTTAACGATGATTATTCCCCGACAAAGTACATGTCCTGAGCGGGACAGAGCGATAGTAGAAAGTCCTACAGTGGACATATAAAAATGGGTGCAAGAAAATACTGGAGGTAACCATAATGTTGTATTTCAAGGGAAAATGTAGGCAATTGGGAAAAAGTTCATTTTTTTTCATTCTCTAAAATGCTGATAGTCAGTATTGTAATAGAAAATATCAATGTTGTAACTTTATTTTCTTCAAAATACTTGTAAGAAGTGATTAAGTGTTGTAACTTTGATGTTGTAACAATAAGGTTGCAACAATGAAGTTGCAACTCAGGACAATAAAACAAGCGTAAAAAAAAATATCCATGAGTACTCAAGATTTTTATCAGCACATTGACGTTATCTATAATCCTTTACAATCATTTGCATTGGGACTTACTAAAAATATGGATGATGCAAGAGATTTATTCCAAGAGACGGTTTTTAAGGCTCTTAAAAATAAAGATAAATTTAGCATAGGGACCAACTTCAAAGCATGGATCATGACTTTAATGAGAAATACCTTTATCAACGAATATCGTCGCAAGAAAAGACATGCAGTAACTTCTGCTCCATCTGATAGTTTTTACTTTGAAGCAAGTAAGGATAATACAGCCATCAGAAATCATGGTACTTCAAATCTTGAAATGGAAGAACTTACTAAGATGATGAATAGCATCGAGGATAAGTTGAGAATCCCGTTTCAGATGTATTATGTTGGTTTAAGCTACCAAGAAATAGCTGATGAATTAGACATTCCTCTAGGAACAATCAAAAGTCGCATCTTTTTTGCAAGAAAAGAATTGCAAGCACTAGCGCTAAGTGCAGGATTAAGATAATTGATTGAACAATCGACTAAGAAAATAACTTTAGTTAATATGGGAATAGAAAAGGAGCTAAATCAAACTAAACCGTTTAGGAGCGAATTCCAAAAAGCAACGATAAATTTAATTTATACGCACAATTGGCTATCTGTACAAATGAAGAGCTTTTTTAAGCCCCATGGTATTACGATGCAGCAGTATAATGTATTACGTATTTTGAAAGGAGCTAATAAGCCCCTATCTACTAGCTGTATTCGTGAACGAATGATTGAGAAGATGGCAGATACGTCTAGATTGGTGGAGAGACTTAGCACCAAAGGCTGGGTCAAAAGAGAGGAAAGCGCAGAAGATAAGCGAATGGTAGATGTGACTATTACACCAGAGGGTATGGAATACATCCTGCAGTTAGAGGGTATCGACCAACATGTAGAAAATATTTACTCCAATTTGACTTCTGACGAAGCGACGAAGCTGAATAGGATACTAGACAAATTGCGTAGTACTTAAAGAATCTACTACGAATAATTTCAATAAAAAATAAATCTTAATACCTTGATTCACAGCAGATAATGCTTAATCAAGGTTTTTTTTGAAAAAAAAGATGTTGCAACAACGATGTTTGCACAACAAATATGCTTAAAAAGATGTTATAACATCAATGGTTAAACAATAATAATTTAAAAACAACTACAACTAAAATATATACAGATGAGTACGAGCGACTTTTATACCCAGATAGACATGATTACTTCTCCGTTAAACAATTTTGCATTGAGCCTAACGAGAAATTTAGAAGATAGTAGAGACCTATTCCAAGATACCGTTTACAAAGCCCTAAAGAATAAAGACAAGTTTAAGATTGGTACCAACTTCAAGGCTTGGGTTCTTACTCTTATGAGGAATACATTTATCAACGGATACAGAAAAAAGAAGAGGTCTAAGGTGAAGACAGTAGCGGATGACAGCTTAGAAATGATTACCAATACTAGATCAGCAGCAGCTAATGAAGGCGAAAGCAATATGGCTATGCAAGAACTTATGGCTATGCTAAATGAGCTAGATGATAAGTTGCGTCAACCATTTTGGATGAACTATCAAGGCATGAGTTACCAAGAAGTAGCAGATGCATTGGAGACACCATTAGGAACAATCAAGAGTAGAATATTTTTTGCGAGAAAGGAAATGCAAGAAAAAGCACTTAGAGTAGGATTGAGATAAATCTCCAGCTAATACTCCTTTATTCCAAAATAGATTAAATAATTACTATCCATGGTTATTAGAAAAAATGATTTACGCTCTAAAATAAATAATAGTCTGATCGTCGGTATGATGCAAGCATACCGTCGGATTGAAACTGAGCTGCGCAATTATTTGAAGCCGTATGGTGTGTCTCTTCAGCAATATAACGTGCTCAAAATATTGAAGGGTGCAGATGCCCCGCTAAGTACCTCGGTCATCAGAGATAGGATGGTACAGCCAATGACCGACTCTTCTAGGCTTGTCGATAGACTCTGCACTAAGGGTTGGGTCAATAGATACGCTTGCTCAATAGATAAGCGTCTAGTAGATGTGACGATTTCAAAAGAGGGTATCGAGTTTCTTGAATCCATTCCAAACTTTGATTCTTTATTTGATTCATTTTACTCGAAAATCAGTCATAATGAAGTGGTTGAACTCAATCACTTGCTCAACAAGATGAGAGTCTAATCCTTCCTATTCTAACATTCTGATTTTAGGTCCCACGTACCATTTTTTGGGTAACACATATTTATCATGGAATCCCTATTCCAATTACATCCTTGGTACAAATATTGTCTTTTCTAAAGCAGACCACCACCATTCCTGCAAACTCAGCGAATATTCGCTTGATTTCTGTATTCTACCAACAAAATATCTTATATTAGCGAATATTCGCTAACAGAAAACCTATTAAATGCCAGTCATGACAAAAAATCCTGATTTATCCGTTAAAGATATTCTCCTCAAAGGGGGTGAATTCATTATCAAAGAATCTAAAGCACAAGAAACGTTTACACCTGAAGATTTCAATGAGGAACAACTCATGATCAAAGGAATGATAGAAGAATTCTTAAAGAACGAAATCTACCCAAATACACAGCGTATAGAGAAGCAAGAGGAAGGATTGACGGTGTCGCTATTGAAAAAAGCAGCTGACTTAGGATTGATAGGTTCTCACATGCCTCAACAATATGGCGGTATGGAGATGGATACCAATACCAATACGTTGATTTGTGATGCGATGGGACCAACGGGTTCTTTCTGCACAACTTTTGCAGCGCATACGGGAATCGGCATGTTGCCTATTCTGTACTTCGGTACGGAAGCACAAAAAGAAAAATACTTACCTGGACTTTGCGCTGGCGACTTAAAAGCATCATACTGTTTGACAGAACCAAGTTCTGGTTCAGATGCACTAGCGGCGAAGACCCGTGCGGACCTCTCAGACGATGGAAAGCATTATATCATCAATGGTCAGAAGATGTGGATTACGAATGCAGGATTCGCAGACGTATTCATTGTTTTTGCACAAATAGACGGAGACAAGTTTACAGGTTTTATTGTAGAGCGTGGAGTAGAGGGATTGACTTATGGAGCAGAGGAAGATAAGTTAGGTATCAAAGGTTCTTCCACTAGACAATTGTTTTTTGAAAATGTAAAAGTACCTGTTGAAAACCTATTGGGCGAAAAAGGTAAAGGACACTTGATTGCATTCAACGTACTCAACGCGGGTAGATTTAAGTTGGGTGTACTTTCGCTAGGAGGAGCTAAGCAAGTCCTTAGCGAAGGAGTACAGTACGCCAATGAGCGTATCCAATTCGGCCAACCAATATCAGACTTCGGAGCTATCAAATATAAGATTGCGGAATCTGCGATTCAAACTTTCGCGGGCATGAGTATGACGTATAGAGTATCAGACTTGATGCAGCAAAAAGTTAAGCTGCTCAAAGCAGAAGGAAAATCTTTTGCAGAAGCGAAACTACTCGCTGCAGAAGAATACGCGATAGAAAGTTCAATCCTCAAGGTAGCAGGATCTGAGATTACAACATACGTAATAGACGAGATGCTACAGGTGCATGGCGGCATGGGATTCTCTGAGGAGAC
>JALZVN010000337.1 GCA_023299965.1 Saprospiraceae bacterium
TCCATCGTAAGTGAAGTTTCCTTGACTCTCAAATCTATTGGTATCTTCATCCCAGTTAATTGAACCAAGATCAAGTATACTAGCAGATATTCTTAATTTCTTGGTTAGATCTAAAGAAGCACCAAAGTCAAATCCAAAACCAGTGTTATTAGAGAAAAACTGCTCTGCTAAGTCTCCATTAAACGTAAAATCGCTCACTCCTTCAATATCTAGTGTATTAAAAGTATTCAAGGCGTAATCCGTATCAAAAGTCAATTGAAAAACATCATCATCTGTGAATAAGGAAGCCCTATTCTGATCGGTTTGAAGAAATCCAATACCACTTAAAAATTTTATCCTACCCCCCAAAGAAAGAGCGCCAAACTGCTTTGATATACCAAGGCTATATTCATGATAAGCAAAATAATCTACGCTAGGTCCAAACTCAACCGTCTCTCCAATAAATTGGGCATTCCCTTGAAATACTAACTGAGCCAATGTTCTAGGGTAATTAATTACAGAATTGAGTCTAGTATTGTGTCTAACATCAATCTGAAAAGATTTGAACTTCAATCCTATTCCGATTGAATTCACCTTCAGGTTATTCTCAAAAGTATTATTTTGGTCAAGCTGATTTATTACACCATTTAGATCCAAAGTGTTTGTCCCTTCATTATCTCGTACAATTTGAGCAAGAGAAATCTGGTTGCTATGATGGCTTTCTGCAAAGATACCAGGAAGATAAATTTCTATTTTCCCTTGTAGTGTATCGGTCAAATTAAGTTCTCTAGCCGCCCAAGTTCCATCTAAGAAGTAGGTTCCTATTTCATTTTGGGCAATAGTAGTCAGAGACAACACCCCTACGAGAAAAGCCGTAAAACAATATCTATAAACTTGGTACATCTTTAATATTAATTAGCTACTTCTAATTTAAGACCCATTCTAGACTTTACGCTTTGATCAGCGCTGAATTGAACTAGCTGGGGAATGTCAGAGTTGGTCGTTCGGAAACCTGTTCGAAGTAAAATCATTTTTGCAGACTTGATCCTTTCAAATCGAGCTTCATCAAAAGTGTCAATTATCTCCTTAGTCGTAATCCCATTGACTACTCCATCACTATCCACTGGCGCGGCACCTATAAATTCATTCCCAGCCTCTGGATTGATAGATCCTAGAATATTGAAATTCTCATCGACAAAGTCAACTTGTAAGTCCAAAGCTAAAGGAATTGCGCTTTCCGTAATCAATTTAAATTCCGCCGCTTTCACATTTTCATTGCTTGTCAAATCAACTTCAAAAGTATCTCTTAAGGCAAATCCAAACGTATATCCATTCAATGGAAGTTCAACTTCCAATTGTACATCTATTCGGCTACTATCTGTCATAAATCCTCTTCCACTTTGATCATTTCCTGGATTGGGTTCCCCGTCCAATTCATACTCTATCGAGGCAGGACCTACAGCAAGAATATCTATAATATTACTATTGTCCTTTGTAAAAGAAAACTCAGTACGAATTGTCTCCCCAACTTGATCAAATCTTGGAAAGTCTACTGCCACACCTTCCTCAATAGCTTCTGATTCTAGACTCAATTTATCCCCATTGATGCCTATGACATCTATACCAAAGAAGTTTGCATCTAATGGAAATCCAAACGAATTCAAAGCAGTAAGTCTTATTTTAGGATCCTCAAAATTAACTACTCCTTGATCCCATCCTTCAAAAAAGTCTATCTCAATGGTATCTCTTCCAATATCATATACATCATTCCCTAGGAATCCTTCCGCATATTCATATACCAATCGAGTGAGAAATACATTCATAGTTGGTAGAATAATTTTCTCTCCATCAGGTAAAATTGCATCATACTTTATAGTAAGTAAAGTATCCCCTCCTTGGATTTGATATCCCGCAAGGTTGTCACCAAAGAGCCCTCCAGTCACAGGTAAATCACCATCAAATGTGGAAGTAAATGTATTCTTATATGATTCTCCATCTAGTACGAACTCAGGAATCTCTACATTAACAATTATGTCTTCAGGTATATCCGAGGAATATTCAAAAGATATATCTCCACTTTTTAAGTTCAAGACTTCTATTTCTATACTTCCTGGTATTTCAAAATCTTCGTTCCTCACTACAAAAAAGGTATCCGTTACCGCGATAGGTACAAATTGAGCAGTGAAATCAAAAATATCGTTTGCACTTCTAGTAAGTACCGATCCAGAATAACTGAGTGTCAATTCTCCATTTTCGTCTACAGTCAGACTAGTGTTATCTACTCTATTTGAAATAACATCACTAATAGACAAATCCGAATTAAAAAGGGGGATAGCATATTCTGCATTAAATTCACCTAATTCAAGGTCCTCAATGTTCGTACATTGGGAAAAAACGAACATCGTACAGATCAAGAACAGTATTGCGTAAAGATTTTGTTTCATACAGTTGTTACAACGTTTTTTGAGACCTATTTATGAACACTAATTAGACATTAAATCTCAATTTGACCTTAATTTACACAAAATAGTGCTATTTCTTAGGTAGTGAGAGCTGTTTCGTTTCCTAAATCAGGAAACAAGACATCTTCAAACTCATTTATAAAAAATCATTTAATGCCATTTGTAGTTTAAAATGATAGTTCACAATTTTGAGTCCGATTTATGAGCCGTTGAATTTAGGATACCTCTATTAATCCCATTCATTGTCTAAAATGAAACTCTTCTAGAATTTCTGCAAATTTAATCTTTGACATACGTCGTTATCCTTCTGCCGAATATACCGATCGCAAAGCTGGTTGGGAATCATCTACTGGCTTAATTATTCCAACTCTGCGTTGGAACGCCTCGTGGATGCTTGTGCATCCTCTATGTTTTACGCCTTGATTTGAAAAAATCAATCTCAGTATATCCAGCCCATACCGCAGTACATTTGGTATAGCTAAGGCTAAATTCTCACAGTCTAGTCTGTCAAATTTAAATTTTATTTTAGTCTAATTCAGAGATTTATAGAGGTACACTATATTTACTTTGCATTCTGCAATCTATTAGGCACTTAGGGTGATTTCATTACCCAGATCAGGTATCAACACATCTTTAAACTCATGCTGATACAATAGATACTTAAACGCCTGCTGAGAATCATAATTCCCATGCACTAAGAACATTTTTTTCAATGTATCTTTTTGATTCTTTAAAAAACTTAAGATTTCATTCTTATCCGCATGAGCAGAAAAAGAATCCATAATCTGAATATCCATATTCACAGACATTTCCTGACCAAATAATTTTATTTCTTTATCTCCCGCTCTCAATCGACCTCCTGGCGTATAGGGCGAACAATACCCAACTATTAATAGTGTATTATTGGGATCTTCTATATTATTGTACAAATGATGCTTCACACGGCCAGCATTCATCATTCCCGAAGAACTGATAATGATACAAGGATCATTAGTTGTATTCAACTGTTTAGATTCTTCTACCTTCCGAATGTATTTCAGGTCCGCAAAACCGAATGGGTTATCATCTGTAAGTAGATATTCATAAAGCTCATTATCATAGCATTCTGGATGCCCAGCAAAAACCTGCGTAGCATTTATGGCTAGTGGGCTATCAACATATACTGGAATCTTGGGTAAAAGCCCCTCCGTTTCCATCTGATCCATCATATATACAAGCTCTTGAGTACGCCCCAGACTAAAAGCCGGAATGATTAATTTCCCTTTTTTATCTACACAAGCAGTCTTGATAACCTTCAAGAGATTTTCCTTTTCATCAGGTCTGCCCATGTGCTCCTTATTTCCATATGTAGATTCGCAAATCAAGAAATCTACCTCTGGCATCGGCTTCGGGTCTCTTAAAATAGGGCGATTGGGTCTACCGATATCTCCTGTAAAACCAATTGTTTTGACTTTACCATTTTCCCTTATTCGCAGTGTCACACTTGCGCTCCCTAGGATATGTCCTGCATCTCTAAAAAGGACCTCAACATCTTTACTTATTGAAAACCAACGTTCATAGCTATAGGCATTAAATCTTTCCATAGCGGGACCGACGTCATCGGTAGTATATAAAGGCACTGCAAAGTCTTCTGCCTTTACATTGCGTTTCTTTTTTCTTAGATTCTTATTCGCGTACTCAGCTTCCCTCTCCTGAATTTTAGCACTATCCAAAAGCATTACGGCACATAGACTTCTAGTTGCATGCGTTGAGTGAATACACCCCTTAAAACCATCTTTAACAAACTTGGGAATCCTTCCTGAGTGGTCAATATGTGCATGTGACAAAATCATACAATCGATTTCTGCAGGGTCAAAATACCATTTTGAATTTATATCATCCATTTCCTTATGGCGTCCTTGAAATAGTCCACAATCCAATAGAATTTTATATCCATTCTCTAACTGTATCAAATGACAGCTCCCTGTCACTTCTCTAGCCGCACCACAAAACCTGATTTTCATACTTTTTTTTGCTAATCTACGCATTGAGAGATAATAATAAAAATGCTACTCTTAGTAAACCTACTTATCAAAAGTCGCCATACTGTGTGAATTTGAGATTTTTTTTGTTCTGTAGCGGGACAATCTCGATGAATCGGGAGGTCATGGTCGCTATGACACGTAACACTGCCTCCCGGCTCAGACAGCTCGTTATTCACTCGACGATGGAGAATTTTGGGGTTCAGAGAGATATTTCCAAGCTAATGATGTGGAGTATATATAGAAGGGATTACCAAATATCTCCCATGTCTACCCTTGTGGCAGGCCAGGCTTCGCTATCGGGCACTACTTTTCAGACCTTGTCCAAAAAATAGATCCAGAAAGACTAAAAATCTAGCAAACGGAGTGCGCAGGGATAAGGGATCGCAGCGTTATATGCTTCGTATTTCACAATAGTGAAATTGAAGCATGTAGTAGCGAAGAGCGCGGTCTAGCGAATTGACCTTTTCGTCAATTCGCTAGATAGCCGCCCATAAAGACAATAATAGCAATTGAAATTAAAAATGACGCATTTATCTAAAATCTTGCACGTCATTTTACACTACAAATGGTATAAAACAAAAAAGGGCTCTTATCATGACGACAAGAACCCTTTCATTATTTTAAAATCTAAATATTAATTTCCTTTTCTGTCAATTCTTTCAGGACCTCTGTTACCATACTCCACACGAACATTTTCACTTATACTTACTACTTTCAATTCTGTTCGTCTATTGTATTGGTGTTCCTCTTCAGAGCAGTTAACGCCATCAGCACATTGATTTCTCAATTGATTTTCACCCATACCTACAGTGGAGATACGACTAGGCGCTACACCTCTTGATACCATAAATCGCTTTGCCGATTCTGCTCTACTATTAGCTAATTTTTGATTGTATACATTTCCACCTCGTGAATCCGTGTGAGAAATAAGCTGTATGTTGATAGATGGATATGATTGCATAATACGGACAGCCTCTTCAAGCTCTCTCGCTGCACCAGTACGGATAGCAGATTTATTAAAATCATAATAAATTTTCTCAAACACTATCACTGTACCTACTGGGAACGGATTAGTGTTAGCTACTACAGCTGGCGCTATTGGACTAAGGTTGATCACGGTATTTAAACCAGAAGAACCTGGCGTAACACTTAAGCTACTATTCCCAGTATTAAAACCTCCTTTCTCCCCAATAAATGTATAGCTACAATTTGGAGGCAAACAAGAGTTAAAATTTCCATTTGCATCCGTTTGTATAAATTCTTCTTTGCCTCCACAGCTACTAGACATTCTCACCACTGCGTTAGCAATTCCTTGCCCAGTAGAAGCATTTTTCACTTGACCAGATACTTGAGCACATCTCTCTTTTGACAATGGAACCTCTACGATCTGCTCACCTTCCTTTCCGATAGTCGAATAAGTCAATTCATTGCTTATATAGCCATCTTTAGTAACGAAAAATATATAATTTTTTCCTGACTGCATGTTGTATGGGGATTCACCTTCTCCATTAGACAACAAATCTGGTTCGCCTAAGTCAGAAGTATTCTTTCTTACTAGTTTCAATACTAGATCTTTACTCCCAGCAGTTTCCGGTAATACTACAACATCATACAGTTCACCACCTGAAACAAGACCTTGGCTTGTATTCTCAAAAACTCTAATCTCAGCACCCTCTATTCTATCATTAGTCTCTCCATCATATACTCGGATAATAGAGCTAAGCATTTTAGGAGCAGCGATAAATCCGTCGAACATATAGATGTCATCTCTACCTGCGCCACCTGGCCTAGCAGAAGTCAAATATCCTCTATTGCCTTCAGCGTTTAAGATTAATCCAAAATCATCTTCACTACTATTGATAGGTTTTCCCAGATTCTCAATACTTCCCATCACCTTACTACCCTCTACACTAGTTCTGAAAATATCATATCCACCCATACCTTTATGACCTAAAGAAGCAAAAAACAATGTGCCACTTTCATGTATAAAAGGGAATGCTTCATTCTTATCAGTATTTATTTCTGGACCCATATTGACAGGATCACCCCAATCCTCTCCTACTCTACTTACCATGTATATATCTGTACCACCATGTGATCCAGGCATATTAGAAGTAAAATACATTCTGTCTCCGTTTGGAGAAAGGGTAGGATGCATTACGTCATATTCTTTGTTCGAAATTGGAAGTTTAGTAGGTACTTCCCAGTCAAAGAAAGTCTTTTTTGATTCAAAAACCTGCATTCTGATCAATCCAGCGTCATCCGCTTTTGTTGAATTTCTCTTCAAATTGTTTCTAGAGAAATACATCTGATCGAAAGTCCTATTGAATGTAACTGGCCCTTCGTGCACTCTAGTATTCATTTGAAATGAAAAATCATTGGCCTTTGTTGGTAATCCGGCACCATCAAATTCAGAAAAGTACATCTGAAAAAATGTTTCTCCAATCTTCATATCCTTAGGTCCAGCAGTTGTTGGCGCTGTAATAAATATCAACCCATTCTGATAAAAAGATGGTGAAAACTCAAGATACTCTGTATTGATATCAGAACAATTAACTAACTTGATCTGACTTAAATCACCTGACTGCGCAATAGACCCAATCCACGAAAGACTGATCATACACAGAACGGCAAATATTTTATATAACGATTTCATATTATGAAAATGTTTATAACTTGGTTTATTATACTAATAGACTAAGCTTAGAAAAATCTTGGGTTAGCAAATTCTTCCCCTTCAGAACTTTCAAAGCAATATCTCAATGCTATTTCTAATGTTCCATCTGTGGCATCTCTTATCTCAGATAATGTAAAATCCCAAGATAGACCGACAAAAATGTGACTAGTAAATTGCGCTCCTAAAAGAACATCAATAGACTCTCCAAAACTATCATCATCACCACCAAATCTATAGGTACCTCCTACTGTATACTTATCATTAATCAATAAACTCGCATTGAAGTCAATATCCAATGGAGAGTTATCTGCATACTTAACTAAAGCTTGAGGAAACAACTCTAGGTTATCCGTAAGACCAATTTTATATCCACCCATTAGGTAAACGTGCTCTACTTCTCTACCTAATTGTGTATCCCCTATATCTTCAAGATCAATATCATTATTTAGCAGTCTTGGAATAGACGCTCCTAAGTAAAACCTTTCCGTATTGTAGTATACACCAAAACCAAAATCTGGCACAAACTTACTGACTTGACCTTGAGGAATCGCACCATCTGGACCAGCAGGTACTGCACTTACTAAGCCTGGATCGCTGAAGTCATTGGTAAGGTTACGAATAGAAGCCTGCGCTCCCAAACCTAAAAATCCATTTCCAACAGGGATTCTATATGAATAGATCGCATCAAATGTGATATACTCTGTAATCCCAATAGAATTTCTATATAGATTAGCTCCAATACCTACTCTATCATTATTTAGAGACATATCGTAACTCAACTGCTGAGTTTCAGGTGACTTGTCAAAACCAATCCATTGGTTTCTATAGATTCCTGTTAGGCAAGGAGAAAAATTCGACCCAGCATAGGCAGGGTTAATCGACAATTTCGAATTCATCCATTGTGTATACTGAAGTTCTTGTTGTGCGCTTAGCCCGAGGAAACAAGCCATGCACACGAGGGAAAATATTAATTTTTTCATTCTATAAAGATTTTCTTATTAGAAAATATAAGCGAAGCAAGAGCTTTCACTCTTGCTTCACTATAATAATTTATCGTTCAAGTACTAAGAATCCATTAAATGGTGGTGTAGTCCCATCATTTAGGTTTATCACATAGAAGTATGTACCTACTGGCAATTGATCCCCATTGAATGTTCCTTGCCAATCATTGTTATATGGTTGCGCATTGAATACTTGATCACCCCATTGGTTGTAGATCGTAACTTGATTATTCGGAGCTTTAGATGGCTCAAACAAACAGGATATTACAAACTCATCATTATAACCATCATTGTTTGGAGTAAAGATTGTAGGTGGGGTACAATCAACAGCTGCTAATACGACAAGACTAGCCACTGCAGTACTACAAACATCTGGACAAACTGTACTACATATTTCATAAGTAAATTCATCCCCATCATCGGAGAACGTATTTGCAGCATAAGTAAACATACCGTTTCCTAAATCCTCAAGTATTCCTAAGGTCGGTTCCGTAAGCACTTCAATTGTAAATCCTGCCGGAAGCGCATCATTTTCAGTTACATCAAGATCAATTACTTGACCAAAACCTACTGGGAAGAAGTCATCCGCAGCTACAGAGCCTGCTTCAAAGTCTACAAATACTGTATCTGCACTTATTCCACACTCGTTACAATCTAATGTCCAAACTAGTGTATTGATACCTGGTGCCAAGTTTCTAACAGTTGAGTTAGGATCTCCAGGATTATTAAATATCACATTATTGCCTGGGTCAACAGATGTCCATGTTCCTTGACAACCGTCAGGTTCAACTGCGTTAAGGAAAATATCATCCCCACAATCTTGGAAATCATCACCAGCTTCTGCTTCGAACATTGCTTCAGAAACTATCACTTCTACGGTTTCACAATCAAAATCTGCACCACAGCCTTGGTTACCTAAGCACCAAGTAAAAGTAAATGTATTACCTACTACAAGTCCAGTCACTAAAGTATTTGGATCATTTTCATCAAGGATACTTATACCTGCAGCTTCTTGAGCAGTAGGTTGTGTCCACACTCCAATGTTACCATCTATCGGTGCCACGGCACCAAGATTAAACATCGTAGCATTGCATAAAGAGTATGGTCCGCCAGCATCAGCTACTTGATTCTCCGTATTGATTACGATTACAACTTCATCACTTGAGTAGTTGGTACATCCTCCATTGGACAATGTCCAATTGAAAGTATACGTACCTTCTGTCAAACCTGTAACTGCTGAGTTCGCATCTGATGGATCTACAATAGTTGGTGCAATAGCCCCTGCTGGTACAACACCTACAGACCAATTACCACCTCCAACTAGAGGTTCTAATCCATCCAAGAATATTGAACCTTGATTACAGATATTCTGATCATCACCTGCGAAAGCAACTTCATTTGGAATAGAATTAAATTCAACTGCAACAACAGCTTGATCTTGTGAAGTACATCCATTTAATGAAGCTATCACTGAAAAGTTAACCACAAAATTGTCACCAAATCCAGTGTAATCACTAAAGTCATTTATTGTCAAGAATGGAGTCAATCCTGTACTTCCTAAGCTTGTTCCACCGTTCACATTATCAAACCATTCATAGGTTGCTCCTGCTGCTATTGTACCAGCATCTACAGATAAAGTCAGTTCTGGTGTTGCATCATCTAAACAGATTGGACCATTAGACAATATCTCAGGTGATATAGGTGAATCTTGTACTGGTAATGTGAAGGCATCTGATATTTCAGATTCACATCCATTAAGTATACAAACTACTCTATAATCACCTGCATTCGTATCATCAACATTGAAAATGGTAACAGGCATACTAGTCGCGTTGAAGTTAGCTGGTCCAGTCCATCTATAATCAGCGTTAGGGTCAGGATCAGTAATCGTTAAGACTAAATCCTGTCCAGAACATGCCATTGCAGGTCCCACTATGATTGGTTGATCAGGTCTTTCTGTTACATCTACTGTAATTGTTCCAGAAGTATTAGACACACATCCAGAAACATCAACAGATAGAGAGTAAGCACCATTATCTGCCACTGTAGCAGGATCTATAATCAATGTAGGTACCGTAGTCGTTACAGGTCCCATTGGCGTATTCCATAGATACATCACGCCTGCTTGGCTGAAAGGAGTACTTTCAATTCTAATTTCATCTCCAGCGCAAACAATGTTGTTATCAATAGAAAGAACAGGTGTAACTGGAGCATCTATGACATCAACAAATACTTCAAATGGTAAAGATTCACATCCTGATGGACCAGTAACGGTTAAAATATAATTTCCGTTATCTGCTGAAGTCACATTAGGTACCATTGTATTTCTAGTAATAGAAGAAAATCCATTTGGTCCTTCCCATAAGTAAGTATATTGATTTGTAGCTGACTCAATTGGGAATACAGAAACCATGAAAGTCAAATTATCTGCGCCTGTTACACAAGCTGCAGGACCTGGATCAAAGCTAATCGCTGTAATCGTAGGAGTAACCGCTGGAGCAACATCAATAGTACCAACTCCAATACATCCATTAGCATCCGTTACTGTCAAGGTATAAGTACCAGGATCTGTAACTATAGGATTAGGTATATTTGACATAAACATATTTGGCCCAACCCAGCTAAATGAAACAGCTGAAGGTATATCATTCACATCTAACTGTATCACATCTCCATCACAAGCTTGACCACCTACTATAAATGGTGCTACTGGTATTGGATCTGCAATCACTACCTCTATTTGACTTGACTCAGCATCACAAACAGCACCAGTGCTACAGATCACAGACCATAGTCCTGCGTCATATGCCACATCACCTGCTGGGATTGTAGTCGTATTAGTAGTTGTAGATAATAACGGATTCATTAATGTTCCTGTACTATTTCCACCAGGACCTATCCATGTATAATTATCACATACAGCACTTGTAGTAAGTACAATTGGCTCTCCATCACATACAGGAGAATTACTCTCTATAAATGGTACTTCAGGAATCTCAATCACATCAACAAACACAGATCCTGGTATTTCACATCCGCTACCGTCAATCACAAATAGAGAATATAGACCTTCAGAGAAAGCACTCGCATCTGTCACTGCTGGTGGGAATTGTCCCATAAACATAAATCCATTTGGTCCAACCCATCTATATGAAATCCAATTTGGATCAGGATTAGTAACTGTCAACAAGAAGTCATCTCCTTCACATACTGGATTTGGATTAGCTTCTATAATAGGACTGTTTGCAATCACCGAAGTAGAAATATTAACCACATTTGAAGGTGCAGTTGTACATAGGTTATCACATATCACAGCATGATAATCTGTTGATCCAGACAATACAGGGAATGAGAATGTTGGTACTGTTGTAGTACTCATCAATACATCTTCCGGTCCATTTGTTCCAAGAGGCGCATTATCAACATACCACTTCCATGTAGCTGTTGGACTTGTATATCCAGAGTTATCTGTCAAAACAACATTTTCACCTGGACAATTAAACATAGTCGTATTCGCTGAAATCATTGGATTTGGCAAATTCGGATTATCCACTTCTATAGTTCTTACACATGAAGTATTGTCTACATTACCAGCAAGATCTGCAACGGTATAGGTAATCGTATTCATACCTGGGTTAAGTGTCACTGTTGGGTTTGATCCATCAGATGGGAACATGGTCTGTGCGATAGTTGTAGCACCTGACACGTTATATCCGAACATGGTCGATTCGAATGCTAACTGAACGGAAAGCATCGAAGCACCGCTATCTGTAACATTAGTAAGTGATACATCACTTGGGAATGTTCCTGGAGCAACACACGGATTAATACCAAAGTCATCATTATTAGGATCACCATCATTATTAAACCCAATCAAACCATTAAAAATTGGAGCTACTGTGATATCAATCTGACCATCAGCAGACCATGCCTGAAGCATTGCCGCAGGCACTGTTACCTGTAGTACATTTGATAATGGGTCACCACATCCTGCATTTGCAGTAGTTGTTCCTAACATTACACCACCTTCACCAAAAATATTTAGCGTTTCTTGAGTTGTCGTTGCGGTTGGAAATCCTAATGGAGTATTATCTAAATCCCCCATAAACATGATGTTCAATATACCATCTCCTGATGGAGGTGCTGAACCTGCAAGGCTAAATGAACTCACAACTGTATCCATTACAAATCCGTCAATATTTGGATGTGCTGTAAATCTAAGTTCGTTAAACATGATTGTATTATCATAGGCTGCTAGTTCACAGTTGTCAATTACATCATTATCTGGTCTAGGCAATTCCAAATCAACTGGATTACAATCTGGCGAAGTAACAACACCAGGTAAGTTATCCAATGGACAATTTGCAAACATTGGAGCTTCATCATCAACAACTGTTACATTGAATGTACATGATGTAGAATTACCACTACAATCTGTAGCCACAAATGTTACTGAAGATACACCATCAAATGCCATTCCTGACCCAATAGTAGTTCCAGTTCCACCTGTACCAGTCATCGATCCTGATCCAGTCATCGATCCTGATCCAGTTCCTGGCAAGCCAGTAAATCCTGAAGACGGACCTGCGAATGTTTGAGATATAGATGGGAATGTGGCTGCCATCAATGGCCCTCCATTCACACTAAATTCTAATGAACCACCTGCTGGAGGTGTAGAACAATCATATTGAAGTGTTGGTGCAAATGCAGTACCACCACATGTATTATTTATCCCTTGATTTTCTAATCCTGGTCCTGGGTCGTTAGGAATCATCGTTATTGTAACAACTCCATCTGAAGCCCACTGATTGAATGTATTGACAGGTATTGTAAATTGTTGATTCGGCAAATCACCACACTGAGTAGCCGTTGGTGCAGTTTGACCTAACAATGTCATTCCTTCACCAAATATTTGGAAAAATTCGGTGTGTCCCGTATTTATAAATTCACCATCAAGATTCACAAAATCCATATTCAACAATACGTCACTTACTGCAACAGTTGGTTGAGCAGGTACTGAGAAATTTAATGTGATATCATCAACGATAACGTTTGGATCTACAGGTCCAGTAAGTTGAACAAAACCATTTACTACTGGAGCAGTTGATGTTAATCCTATAGGTCCACAAGGAGACTGCACATCAGCACATCCATCAATTACTGTTGGCGTTGCAAAGGCGTATACTGCTGCGCAATCGCCTAATCCATCACTACTTGTAGTAATCGTAATATCTGTAGGGCAACCTGAAATAACTGGAGGTGTATCATCCACTACAGAGAATGTAGCGGAGGTAAATGCACTATTTCCACATTCATCTATTACAACGAAGTCTACCATAGCAATAATATCCGAAGGACATATAGCACCTGGTAAGAAAGCAGGAGTTGTTGTTCCTGATTGGAAGGCAAACCAACTAGACATTCCT
>JALZVN010000338.1 GCA_023299965.1 Saprospiraceae bacterium
CGCAGTATCCTGAGATGTCAGGCATTGATCCAAATGAATTGACAGAGTTGAGAACCCTAGGAGAAATTGTAACTTTCGTATCTGGAAAATCAGGCGCTACCAATACAAGTGCTCCAGCTACAGTTGCGAGTATATCTAGCACTCCTGTGGTAAGTGCTCCAGCTAATAACAATGGCAATACATCTGTTGATCTTGGTGCTTTGCAATCTGCATTGATGGAGGTAGTAAGTGAAAAGACTGGTTACCCTGCTGAGATGTTAGAATTGAACATGGATATGGAAGCAGATTTAGGAATTGACTCTATCAAAAGAGTAGAAATATTTGGTGCACTTACTACCCAGTATCCGGATATGAGTGGCATCGACCCAAATGAATTAACGGAGTTAAGAACGCTAGGCGAAATAGTAACCTTCGTCGGAGCGAAAGTAAAAAAAAAGTCTACAGTAATGTAGAGTTTGCACCGTTTTCAAAAAACCAAGGATTTGATGAAGGAGCCGCGTTTAGTGGCTCCTTCCACGGTGTTGAAAGAAAAATACTTGGATTCAAATATCTTCCCAAACCAGATTTTTATCAGGTTGAATTACCTGAAGGATATGGCACCGTAGTTACAAATGATGGAAGCCCACTTACCGAAAATTTTATTTCCAAACTCAAATCAAGTGGCACTCCTATTGTTGTGATCAACCTACCCAATATAGACAATCCTTATCAAGAAAATTCACTCAATCTTAAAGACAGTCGAGAAGAAACTATTAAAGAGCTATTTGTCAATATCCGCAATAGAGGGTTTAATATTGGAAGCTTTGTACATCTCCATCCTAGATTCACCTTTCAAGGAAAGAAGTTCTACCAACATTTTAATCTAGAAAGAGATATATTGAAATGTGTATTTCTGATAGCTAAATTCATAAAAGAAGATCTGAATGTATTTGGTGAATCGCACCATGCTCGTTTCATGACAGTTAGTCAAATGGATGGTAATTTAGGAAAAGGGACCTCTGGTAATGTCTCCGTTGTAGGGGGCGGATTGACGGGTCTGATAAAATGTTTAAATCTTGAATGGTCTCCCGTATTTTGCCGTGCAGTAGATTTGGATCCAAGCATTTTTGCTAGAAAAGCAGCAGATCACATATACGACGAGTATTATGATGCGAATAGAGACATCATCGAAGTAGCATACGACACAAACCAAAGAAAGACGCCTTTTGAAACAACTGAAATCATAGAGGAGAACAAACCAATCCAAGCAAGAATTACGAAGGAGAGCGTATTCCTTGTTTCTGGTGGTGCTAAAGGTGTAACGGCAACTTGTGTAAAAGCAATGGCAAAAGTATTCCCTTGCAAGTTCATTCTACTTGGAAGGTCAGATATTCAATTTGATCTACCAGCATATGCAGTGAACGACAGTGACGAAAGAAATCTGAAGTCTCTTATTATGCAGGACTTGAAGAAAAGCGGCAAAGCTAGTCTAGCAGATGTCAAAAAAATATACAATAAAATAGTTGCTAAAAAAGAAATTGAAGAAACACTTGCTACTATCAGAGCAGAGGGCAATGAGGCAATGTATATAAAAGGAGACGTCACAAAGGTAGCCACATTCAAAAACGCGCTAAATACTGCCTCAGCAAAACTGGGCAAGATCACGGGCATCATACACGGTGCAGGTCGATTAGCTGATAAATATATCCAAGACAAAACTGCACAAGATTTTGAAAATGTATTGTCCGTTAAACTAGATGGTATGTTGAGCCTACTAGCAGCAACAGATATAATGGATCTTGATTACCTAATTATGTTTTCCTCTGTAGCAGGATACTATGGCAATGTAGGTCAATCAGACTACGCCATTGCAAATGAAATATTGAGCAAGGCTGCGCATCTTTTCAAAACAAACCACTCTAATACACATGTGAGCGCAATCAACTGGGGCGCATGGGATTCAGGAATGGTAAGTGGAGAACTAAAAGCACAATTTGAGGCTATGGGCGTTAAGCTTGTAAACAGTGAAGGAGGAGCAGCCATGTTCCTTAATGAACTTAATAACAGATACGAGGATCAAGCTTCCACTATTATTGGTGGGACACTTCCAGCTGGCATCAGCTATTTGGGAGAACTGAAAACTCACCATATCGTAAAAACAATCACTGCCAAGAACAATCCTTTTTTACAAGATCATGTAATCCAAGGAAAGGCTGTCTTACCTGTAGTCAACGCTGTGGGATGGATGGCACAAAACTGTGAACGTTTATATCCTGACTATAGAGTGTATGAAATTTCTGACACCAGATTATTCAAGGGTTTAGTATTTGATCAAGAAGATGAAAAAACTTATACACTTGAATTAAAAGAGGAAGCAAAATCGGAAGAAGAAATCAAGTTTTCTGCAACTGTATTGAGCCAAGGAAAGAAATTACCAATCATTCACTACAAGGCAAATGTGGTAATTAGAAACAAGAAAGCTATCCCAGCAGCTCCAACTTTTAATTTGAAAAAGAATACGAGTGTAGCGTTAAAGGACGGAAAAGAACTATATAAAAACGGAGCATTGTTTCACGGTCCTAACTTCCAAGGAATCAATCAAATCATAGATAGTAGCGACAAGCACATGTTGCTTTCATGTACTGCTCCAAATGTAAGCGCAGAAGAACAAGGACAATTTCCTGTAGATTCTGTAAACACCTTCTTTTCTGATATCCAATATCAAGGAATGGTAGTATGGGTGCAGCAGTTTAATGACGGCGCTAAAAGTTTGCCACTACAAACCGAAAATGTCACTTTATTCAAGCCAGTACCATTTGAAAAGCTTATGTATGTACATATAGATATAACAGAATCTACAGAGTACAAAATGATAGCCAATTGTACAGTAATGGATGAAGAAGGTACAGTTTACATGAAAACCTCTGGTGCCGCAGTTACGGTGTCTAAGCAATTGCAATGGAATTAAAACTATTTAGCATTGAATACTTTCGTAAATCAAGTTACTGAAATACTCAAGCTAAATAATGTAAAAAAATTAGAAAGAATTTAGATGATCGCAATAATAGGCTCTTCAGGTTTATTTCCAGGCTCTTCCACTAAGGAAGCGTTTTGGAATAATCTTATGCAGCAGAAAGACTTAACGGGTACCGCAAGCAAAGATGACTTTGGTGCTGAGCCTGATTTGTTTTTTCAATCAGAAAAAGGCGTTGTAGATAAATGCTACTCTTTAAGGGGTGGCTATATTCGGGATTTCAAGTTTGATCCTAGTGGATATCACTTAGACCCAACTTTTTTACAAGAGCAGGACAAGCTGTATCAATGGTCTTTATATGTAGCCAAAGAAGGCCTCAGAGACGCTGGATATCTCGGCAATGATATATTAGAAAGATGTGGAGTCATACTTGGGAATCTATCCTTTCCTACCCTATCCTCGCACAAACGATTATCTAATCTCTACACAGATAATGTAGAAGTGCAATTAAAGAAGATCTTACAATCTAAGGATTTTGAATTGCCACACCACAGTCAAAAAAGCACTAAACAACAAATCCTTGATTATACCCCATCGGGAATGGTGGCAGAAGCACTGGGATTAGGAGGTGTTCACTATGCCCTAGATGCCGCTTGTGCCACTTCGTTATATGCCATTAAACTTGCTTGTGATCAATTGAATGCTGGCAAAGCAGATATGATGTTGGCGGGTGCCGTTTGTGCATCGGATCAGTTATTTATTCATATGGGTTTTTCTATATTCCATGCCTATTCTGCATCGGATAAAAAGTTTGTTCCATTGGATAAAGATTCTGCCGGTTTAGTCTCTGCTGAGGGAGCTGGTATGGTGGTATTGAAAAGACTAGAAGACGCAGAAAGAGACGGGGACAATATATTAGGCGTGATAGGAGGAATAGGTCTATCAAATGATGGGCAAGGAAAGTTTCTTCTCAGCCCCAATCCAAAAGGTCAACAACTTGCCTTTGAAAGAGCTTATGCGCAGCACAATACAGCTCCTGAAAATACCAGCTATTTGGAATGCCATGCTACAGGCACTCCACTGGGGGACGTTACTGAGATAAACTCCATCTCAGACTTCTTTGCAACGTATAAGGCACTGCCTCTACTAGGTTCGGTTAAGTCCAACATGGGTCACCTATTGACGGCTGCAGGCATGACTGGACTACTCAAAGTATTAGCGGCGATAAAGCATGAAGTTATTCCCCCTAATATCAATCTCCAAGCGCCAGTGCAAGCAGATAATCAATGGATAAGCGATCAACAGATGATCACCAAGCCTACAGATTGGAATGATGATCAAAAACAAGCGGGAATTAATTCTTTCGGATTCGGAGGGACAAATGCCCACATGATTGTACAAAATTATAAAACGAATAAATACCCGAAAGAAACATCGGAGCAAAACGAAAAACTAGCTTCAATGTCCATCATCGGGATGGACGCACATTTCGGGAATTGCGATGGTTTGGATGCTTTTTCTGATACCATATATTATGGCAAACAGCACCTTAGGTCTCTTCCTCCCAATAGGTGGAAAGGATTTGAGGAGAACAAAAACATTCTCTCTCAGTATGGTCTACAAAATGGAGAAGTCCCTCCAGGGGCTTACCTAGAAGATTTTGAGATAGATTTATTGCGTTATAAGATTCAGCCTAAAGAAGCAGAAACGCTAGAACCACAACAGGCTCTCATTTTGAAAGTCGCTGATAAAGCGATTAAAGACGCCGGCTTGAGTCCATCTAAGAATATCGCTGTATTGATTGCAATGGAATCAGAACTAGCCATCCACCATTATCTCGCTCGATGGGACATGTCTTGGCAGCTAGAAGAAGCATTAGAAAAAAATGGTATCGAACTCGATGCCCAACAAAAAGAAGAACTAGAAAAGGCAACGAGAAACAGTGTCTATTATCGTGAAGGCGCACAAACTCCTTCTCAACACACCAGTTTTGTCGGCAATATCATGGCGAGCAGAATCGCTGCTTTATGGGATTTTTCAGGACCTGCTTTTACTGTTTCTTGTGCAGAACAATCTGTATTCAAAGCCATTGATATCGCACAGCTAATGCTATCCAATGACGAAGTGGATGCAGTTGTGGTCGGTGGAGTTGATCTCTCTGGTGGGTTGGAAAACGTGCTATTAAGGAATCAGAAAAACAAAGTCAATCAAAAATCAAATCCAAGTATCGCGCTAGACCAATCCAATCAAGGCTGGATAGTAGGGGAAGGCGCTGGAGCGATTGTCCTATGCAAATCAGACCAAACGAAAGGTAAAAAAGTATATGCCACAATAGAGGGTGCCATGTCTAAGCAAGCACCTCAAAACGATGTTGGTTATATAGAACTTGCATCTACTGGAATAGCACAGGAGGATAAAAAAGAATTGGATTTCTTAAAGGCCAATACAACTAAGCAACCTGTTGCTTTGGGATCTGTAAAATCTAATATAGGGCACACTTTTGCAGCCTCCGGTATAGCTGCCATTATCAAAACGGCTCTTTGTGTTTCAGAAAAATTCATACCAGCGATACCCAATTGGTCGGCTCCAAAAGAAGAATCTTTCTTTGAAAAGGCAAATTACTATTTCCCCACAGATTCAAGACCATGGATACTAAAGGATAACATTCAACAAAGAAAGGCTTTGGTCAATGATGGCCATGGCAATGTGATAAAAATCGCAGAAGCCGTTTCTTCAGCAACTATTCATCCTCAAATTAGGCGCAGAGAATTTACGTCTTTATTTATATTAAGAGGAAATGACAACAAAGAAATCCTCCATCAAATATCAGCCCTAGAAATAGCACTAGAGTCTAAAACAGACTTAGCTGATATCGCAGCTAGTTTTTATAAAAATGCCAAAACGAAAAATGGCTATACACTAGTCTTAGTATCAAAAACTAGAAAAGCACTAAGCAACGAGATTACATTCTTTAAGAAGAAATTTCAAAATCCTTTAGTAGACGGAATGACTATCAAAACGCCTAAAGGAAGTTACTTTACGAATACCCCAATGGGTAAAAAAGGCAAGGTCACTTTTGTGTATCCCGGTTCTTCGACGGCATATACAGGTCTTGGGAAAAATGCTTTTAGGGTATTCCCTCACTTACATAAATACTACGAAGAAAAATTAGGTAACCTAGACTACTTTGTTTGGTCTGACTTTCTTTATCCAAGACAAATAAGAAAAGACGCTACCCCACCCGCAATACAAGGACACGCGATAGCAATGATGTCTGTAGGCGTATTTCACTCAGCACTCTATACACATGTGCTTAGGGATATGCTGAAATGTGAACCTGCAATAGCTTTGGGCTATAGTATGGGAGAATGCAGCAGTATGTGGTATTCCTTAGGCGTTTGGGATCCAAATAATTCTAGTCACTTCCAAAGTTCGCCTATTTTCCAAGATCGTTTTGCAGGCGACCTTTACAATCTAGCGGAGCATTGGGGCGTGAGTTCTGAGGAAGCGAAGGCCAACTGGGTAAGCCTTATCTTGATGACTTCAAAAGAAGCAGTGCAGCCATACCTAGCTGACCATCCAGGTGTTTACTTGAGCTTTATCAATTCTCCAAACGAGGTCATCATATCTGGCGATAAGACCACTTGTTATAAGATAGCAAAGACAATAGGCTGCCAATCCATGCCACTACCCTTTCAGAATGTAATCCATCATGATTTTTGCAGATCAGAAGAAGAGGGACTTTGGGCTATGCATAATTTTACTATCCACGAAAATCCAAATATTCAATTTTACTCCAGTGTACAAAATGATTACCTTCCGGTAGAAAGTGCGAAAATTGCACACAATTCTACAGAAGTATGTTGTCGTCCAGTCAATTTCCCTGCCAGTGTAGAAAAGGTCTATGAGGACGGTGCGCGTATCTTTATTGAATTAGGAGCCAACGCAACTTGCACTGGTTGGATCAACGAAATCCTAAAAGGTAAGGAACATCTCGCTATGAGCATGGACATCAAGGGTAAGCACGTAGCGGACACTATGACGGCAGTAGTTGCCATGCTTACTTCGCATCAGGTTGCTATAGATTTACAAACTCTATTTGTTACCGAAGATGTAACCAGTAAAGAAAAAAGCTTTTATAAAAAAATCGCTTTAGGCGGAAAACGAATCACAGATATTTTTAAAGAACCTTCATTTGTTTCACTATTCGAAAATGTACAGGTTAAAGAGAGAGAATTGGTCATGCACGAAGCTAACCATTATCAGGGGTACGCGCCTACACCGCCCGTATCAAATGCTCCTCAAAACTCAGTATATAACAATCCAAAAAATACTAAAATCATTTCAAAAAATATGAGCTTAGACACAACGATATCGGGCGCACCAACTAAAACGACCAATGTTGGTCAATTGGGAGAAAATGGACTGCGTTTACAAAATTTTGACAAAGGAGAGCAGCTCCAAGGAAAGAATATAATTTTTAGCCAATCGGACTTAGAAGAGTTTGCTACAGGTAAAATAGCTAATGTCTTTGGACCAGAATATGGCATCATAGATTCTTACTCTAGAAGAGTCATGCTACCGATGTATCCGTATTTACTAGTGAGTAGAGTGACAGGATTGAAAGGGAAACGAGGAGAATTTGTTCCTTCAACTATGCAGACTGAATATGACATTCCTTACAATGCATGGTTTACCACCGACGGACAAATTCCTTGGGCGGTTTCAGTAGAGTCAGGACAATGTGATTTGCTATTGATCTCCTATCTAGGAATTGACTTTGAAAACAAAGGAAATTTAGTGTATCGTCTTTTGGATTGTACGCTCACATTTGTGGACGACTTACCTTTCGAAGGACAAACCCTTCGTTATGATATATCTATTAATTCATTTGTGCGCAATGGAGAAAATCTTCTATTCTTCTTCAGTTATCGTTGTTATGTCGAGGACAGATTGGTACTCAAGATGGATAATGGTTGTGCTGGATTCTTTAGGGATGAGCAATTAGAAGATGGAAACGGGGTCGTATACTCAGAGGATGAAAAGTCGAAAAGAACAAACGCCGACAAGAGACACTTTACCCCTTTACTGAACACACATAAAACGACATTCTCTAAAGCGGATTTACAGCACTTGATCAACGGACAACCTGAACTTTGCTTCGACGACGAATCTTACTTCCCTAACGGTAGAAACCCTTCTCTATCTCTTCCACCAGAAAAGATATTGATGATAGACCGCATCACTTCTGTAGACCTCAAAGGAGGCGCATATGGATTAGGAAGTATAGTCGCAGAAAAAGACTTGCATCCAGATGACTGGTACTTCCCTTGCCACTTTAGAGACGATGAGGTATTAGCAGGATCATTACAAGCTGAAGGAGGTGGAAATTTACTTCGTTTTTTCATGCTATTATTAGGACTTCAGCGTTTAACTAAAGATGCGCGCTATCAACCAATTTTTGATCTTCCTCAAAAAGTAAGATGCAGAAAACAAGTAACTCCAGGTAAGGACACCAAATTAATTTACAAACTAGAAATAAAAGAAATTGGTCTTATTCCTAATCCATACGTGATCGGTGATTTAGAAATTATCTCTGATGGAATAGTTACTGTCCACTTCGAAAATCTAGGTTTACAATTAAGAGAAAAAGACAATCCTAAATACTTAGAAAAGACCAGCGGTGTAGCTATCTCTAGCAGATCAGAAGGCGCATTGATGAATGAAGAGGACATCACTACTTTTGCTCTCGACGATTTGTCAAAGTGTTTCGGACCTGATTTCGCCGTCTACGATGGCAGAACCGTTTCTCGTCAGCCTAATACAGATCTTCAAGTTATTTCGAGAGTGCTAAAAATAGACGGGCAAAGAGGTGACTTTACCAAACCATCAACTATTTATGCAGAGTATGACGTTCCTGTAGATGCATGGTATTACGAACAAAACGCAACGGTGACTATGCCCTACTCTATTCTCATGGAAGTAGCGCTACAGCCATGCGGATTATTAGGTGCTTACTTAGGGTCTACACTGCAGTTTGCAGACAAAAATCTATTCTTTAGAAATCTAGATGGAGAAGGAGAAATGTTTGATCTTCCTATAGGCACTGACTTTAGAGGTAAGACGATACATAACAAATCTGTTCTCGTTTCTTCAGTCGCTTTAGGTGGAACCGTTCTCCAGAATTACACTTTTGAGCTATCCATAGAGGGGCATATATTCTATAAAGGAAAATCTTCATTCGGCTTCTTCCCTGCTGACGCCTTGGCCTCACAAGCAGGCCTAGACAAAGGTAAAGAAGTCACTTCTTGGATGGAGCAAAATCAATTGCTTCCGAATCAATACATGCAAATCAACCTCGATTCACTGTTTGGCAAAATGAAGTTATTCAAAGCCCCTGCAGATAAACCGCATTACAAACTATCAGGCGACCAACTCCGTCTGATAGACAATCTTAGAGTCGCCAAAGATCAAGGCGAATACGGCAAAGGCTACGTTCACGCCACTAAGTATATGAAGACTTACGAT
>JALZVN010000339.1 GCA_023299965.1 Saprospiraceae bacterium
ATTAGTGGTAAAAACCGTGCAAAGATACATTTTGATGTATTTCTTTGTGTAGATTTTCCAACTTTTCACAAAATTCAAGCAATTGGCTGCTGCAAAAGAAAAAAAGAAAAAAATGACTCCACTCATGGTGCAATACATGGGTATTAAGCAACAACATCCTGATGCTATATTGCTCTTCAGAGTGGGAGACTTTTACGAGACCTTTGGACAGGATGCCATATCCGTAGCGCAGGCACTAGGAATCGTGCTGACGAGTAGGAATAATGGCGGCTCCAAGATAGAGCTGGCTGGTTTTCCGTATCATAGTCTGGATATGTATCTTCCTCGTCTAGTAAAGGCAGGATTTCGAGTAGCGATTTGTGAACAGCTAGAAAAGCCGAGCAAAGAAAAGAAAATCGTGGCACGTGGTATCACAGAGATGGTGACGCCAGGGATAGCTACAGATGATAAACTACTAGAACATCAGTCTAATAACTACCTCTGCTCCGTCTATTTTGGTAATGATGAACGTATAGGTATTGCGTTTTTGGACTTGTCGACTGGAGAGTTTTTAGTGAGCGAGGGCACGCAGATGTATATGGATAAGTTGATACAATCCTTCAATCCATCTGAGATCTTGTTTTCACGTAAGGATAAGAAAAAATTTGAAGACAAATTTGGAGATAGGCACTACACTTATCCACTTGATGAATGGGTGTTTACAAAGGATTTTACGACAGAGAAGCTGACGGCACATTTTGAGACAAACAGCCTCAAAGGATTTGGTGTAGAAGAGATGGAGTGGGCTAAGATAGCTGCAGGCAGTATCTTTCACTACCTAGCGACAACGGAAAATAAAAATCTGCTGCACATTACTGGCATCAGCCGTATTCCTGTAGATAAATATATGTGGTTGGATCGGTTCACAATTCGAAACTTGGAGTTAATATTTACGCCTCATGAAAAGGGAGTCCCTTTGATTGATATTCTCAACAAGACAGTCTCTCCAATGGGAGCTCGGCTAATGAAGAAGTGGATCGTGCTGCCATTAAAGGACTTAAGTGAAATAGAAGCAAGGCATAACAAAGTGGACTACTTCCTACAAGAGGAAGAAACGCGTCAAGAACTCATCGAAAATATCCAGCAGGTTGGAGATATAGAGCGCATCATCGCAAAGGTGCCGATGCTCAAAATAAATCCTCGTGAAGTGGTACAGCTTGGAAAGTCGATGAAAGTGGTTGGAGATATCCAAGGCCAGCTGATGGAGATGAAGGAAACGGGGCTTAAAGCATTGGCGGATAAGCTAGATGATTGTAAGGAGTTGCAAGAAAAGATAAGCTTCACGCTAACAGAAGATCCGCCCAATAACCTCAATAAAGGAGGGGTGATAGCAGATGGTGCAAATGCTGATCTTGACGAATATCGAAGCCTAGTCAATGACGCCAAGAGCATCTTGAAAAATGTGCAAATCCAAGAAGCGGAGAAGACCGGCATAGACAACTTAAAAATCGGATTCAACAACGTCTTTGGGTACTACCTCGAAGTGACCAACAAATATAAAGATAAGGGTTTAGTGCCTGAGCATTGGATACGGAAACAAACACTTACCAATGCAGAGCGATACATCACTGAAGAGCTCAAGACTTTGGAAGCAAAGATCCTTGGTGCTGAAGAAAAAATATCTATACTAGAAGAAGACTTGTATCAGGAATTGGTGCTCTACGTTTCAGACTTTATCCGTCGCATACAGATAGATGCAAACATCGTAGCACGCTTGGATTGTCTGAGTACCTTTGCAGCGATTTCTAAGAGAAATAACTACTGCAAGCCTACACTAGATGATAGCTTAGTCATTGATATCAAGGCGGGTAGACATCCAGTGATAGAACATCACTTGCCCATTGGGGAAGCATACGTTCCTAATGATATCATGCTAGATAGCGATAGTGTCCAGGTGATGATGATTACGGGTCCTAATATGGCCGGTAAGTCTGCTTTGCTCAGACAAGTGGCTATCATTAGCATCATGGCGCAGATGGGATGTTTCGTGCCGGCTGAAAGCGCTCGACTCGGGATCATAGATAAGGTGTTTACACGAGTTGGGGCTACAGATAATATATCCTCCGGAGAAAGTACCTTCATGGTAGAGATGAATGAGACGGCGAGCATCATGAACAATATCTCAGAGCGAAGTCTGATTCTCATGGATGAGATAGGACGCGGGACGAGTACCTACGATGGTATCTCTATAGCATGGGCACTAGCAGAATATCTGCATACCAATGAGATCGCTAAACCAAAGACCTTGTTCGCTACACACTATCATGAACTCAACGAACTCAGTAATACCTTTGAACGCATCCATAACTTCAATATAGCAACTAAGCAGGTAGGGCAGAAAGTCATCTTTTTGCGTAAGCTACAGCCTGGTGGCAGCAATCATAGTTTTGGTATCTATGTAGCTAAACTAGCAGGAATGCCAGGTTCTATTATCGCACGAGCAAATAATATTCTTACCCACTTAGAAGAGAAATCCATAGATGTAAATGCTCGCGAAGGTCGCCTCAAAGAAGCGGTACAACAAATGCCAGCAGCACCGATGCAACTTAGTATTTTTGATCAGACGGATGCTGCTGCTACGGCGGTCAAAGAAGCGTTAAAACAAGTCAATATCAATGATATGACCCCTGTCCAATGCATGATGAAGTTAAATGAACTGCAAGATATACTCAAGGAAGAGTAGTGGTAAAGTAAGTCCATAAGACTAATTTCTTGTAATATGCAATGGTTCTCCAGCAGATGCTAAATCACTCGCAACCTCTGGATCATATAACCATGGACGAGTATATAACGTGCTTATTATCATCCATATACACTGAGTCGACATAGTGTTTTCAAAAATCACCTAAGCGTGTTTTACTTATAAGCGTGTGTTATAGTTTCTTTATACCTAAGCTACCCTAAAAAAATATGGCTCATTTTATGTCTTAATAGTCTTGAATCACCAAAGATTCATAGCGGAATCTCAATAGTTAATTTAAGAATAAAATACATATTAATAATGTGGGTTTTATCCTTGGTTTAGTAGTATCTTTGGGCAAAATATTTAGGATTAGTGAGCACAGAACCATCAACTGGAACGCGTAAGGAATTATATGAGTATCAAAAGGAAGATCTCGCCCAAGTTTTCAAACGTATAGATAACTGCCCAGACAACTACAACTTACTTTACCAGTTACCTACTGGAGGGGGTAAGACTGTTGTATTCTCAGAAATTGTACGTAAGTACATCCAGGAAAACAAGAAGCGAGTCCTTATTTTGACGCATAGAATAGAACTTTGCAACCAAACCTGCAATATGCTCGAGGGCTTTGGTGTCAATACTATGATCATAGACAGTAAGGTCAAGAAACTTCCTGAGAATCACAATTTCGATTGCTTCGTTGCGATGGTGGAGACACTCAACAATCGACTCAACGACAAGGACATTAAGTTTGATGATGTTGGATTGGTGATTGTCGATGAAGCGCACTACAACTCTTTCAGAAAGTTATTCAAGTTTTTCGAAAACTGCTTCATGTTAGGTGTTACTGCGACACCGCTGAGCTCCAACATCAATCTCCCAATGAACGAGATCTACAATGAGCTCATCGTGGGATATCCGATATCTAGACTTGTGGATCAAGGTTACCTTTCAAAGGCGACTACCTATTCTTATCAGGTAGGTCTAGGGACTCTGAAAGTTGGTATCAATGGGGATTATACCGTTAAGTCATCTGAGATGCTTTATTCCAATGATCTCATGCAACGCAAGTTGTTAGTAGCTTATGAGGAACGAGCAAAAGGACGCAAAACCCTGATATTTAATAATGGAATTAATACCTCCATACAAGTATACTATACCTTTAAGGAAGCGGGTTACCCGATTAGACACATTGATAGTAAGATAAATAAGTCGGATCGAAAAGCCATACTCAAGTGGTTTAAGGAAACTCCTGGGGCCATTTTAACCTCGGTTGGGATATTGACCACTGGTTTTGATGAACCTACGATACAATCCATTGTGATTAATAGAGCGACCAAGTCGCCTACTCTATATTACCAGATGATTGGTAGAGGCTCACGTGTCTTGCCAAGCAAGAAGACATTTGACGTTATCGATCTGGGGAACAATGCTGCTAGATTCGGTCTTTGGGAGGCAGAATTGGATTGGCAACTGGTATTCCGTTCGCCAAACTTCTACCTCGAAAGTCTGATGACGGATGAGGACATTGAGAGACAGTTTGTCTACAAAATGCCAAAAGACTTATTAGATAAGTTTTCAAAATCGGAAGATATAGACTTCGACGTCTACGAAGAGTATGACAAAATCAAGGAGTCGGGGAAACGTTCTGCTAGTTTGATAGATAAGTCTATTGAACAACATGCACGGATGTGTATCGAAAACAGTGACGAATTGATCGAGGCATTTGCGCTAGTACGTGCGCTTACTCCAGATATTGTAGATCGTATTCGTCGTTACTGCTATTGCATTAGTAATTCTACACGCAATTACAAAGAGTGGGTTTTGGACGATTATACCTCTAGACTGAGAAAGGCAGTGACCAATCACTACTAACAGTAAATTCTTTTTTAGGTAGTGACTAGTCGGCAGTAGGCGCAAGCTTTACTACTAGTCCATTGATGTCATCGCTGATTTTGAGCTGACATCCAAGACGAGAGTTGTCCTCTACAAAAAATGCTTGATCCAGCATATCTTCTTCATCGTCCGTAGCATCTGGTAACTTATGCTCAGAGAGCACATAGCAATGACACGTTGAGCACAAGGCCATCCCTCCGCAGGTTCCCTCGACAGGCAATTCATAGGCCTTGAAGACCTCCATTAGGTTCATATTCATATCGGTAGGCGCCTCCAATTCGTGTTCCTTATCCTCTCTATCTATGACCTTTATTTTTATATCACTCATTTCTTTATTATTCAGCTCGCAAAGATAACGTCATTAGCGGATATATGGTTTCTAAATTAGGAATATTTGGGACCATCCCGATCCCGAGAAAAATCGGGACGGGACCGGGCTGTACGCTATATACCGACTGCCAGCGCATTGGGCGAATGCGATTCGCCCCACCAACCCAAATCGGTATGCCGCTGCCATCCCTTGTTCTAGCCAGGCGTAGGGGCCAGGCTGTGGATGAGCACCGCATTTCATGCGTCACTCTTAATGGCTACCTTGATAAGCAGGGTTTAAGGGGTGAAAGCAGGAGTAACTAGCTCACTTATAGGGGTTTATAGATGAGAGTGGATATGTAGCCTTGATGTGTTATATTTGAGGGTGTAATTACCAAATCATATCATTTAACAACCAAGGAGCGGTCCGCGGTGGATTATGTTCCTATAGTTATTAAATGATATCAAGTTAAAACTATCATGATAAGATCAAAGATTGCTGGAATCGGTAAGTATGTACCAGAGCACGTAGTGAGCAATGAGAAGCTCTCAACGCTGATGGATACTTCTGATGAATGGATAACCGAAAGAACAGGGATTAAAGAAAGGCGCTACGCGAGTAGGTATGAGGAGACGACGACGACCATGGGCGCTAAAGCAGCTCGCATGGCTATCGAAAGAGCAGGTATTGATAAAGAAGAAATTGACTTTATCATCTTTGCGACCTTGAGTGCAGATTACTATTTTCCTGGATGTGGTGTATTGGTGCAAAGAGAGTTGGGGATCACTAAGACAGAGATAGGTGCCCTAGACATCAGAAATCAATGCACGGGCTTTATCTACGGCATTAGTGTAGCGGATCAGTTTATTAGATCTGGGATGTATAAGAATATCCTTTTGGTAGGGGCTGAGATGCACTCTATGGGATTAAATTACTCTACAAAAGGAAGAGATATATCAGTAATATTCGGAGATGGTGCGGGTGCGGTAGTTCTGCAAGCTACTGAAGAAGAAGGTAGAGGGATTTTATCTTCCAAGCTTCACTCAGATGGTACTTATGCGGAAAAGTTAGCCTTGATTTGCCCAGGCTCACATGGTGGATACCACAACAAGTATCTGGAAGAGGACGTGGAATATGGATTTAGCAAGGAAAATGAATTTGGAGACGTATTTGTCACACCGACTATGCTTGATAAAGGACAAACCTACCCGTATATGGAAGGTAAGTTTGTTTTCAAAATGGCAGTACAAAAATTTCCAGAAGTGATCATGGAAGTATTGACCGATGCAAAGAAACAGCCTTCAGATCTCAATATGCTGATTCCGCATCAAGCTAATCTGCGTATCAGTCAATTTGTTCAAAAGAAATTAGGGTTGAGCGATGATCAAGTACACAACAATATCCATAAATATGGAAACACCACTGCAGCCTCTGTACCTATCGCTTTGTGTGAAGCATGGGAAGAAGGTAGAGTGAAAGAAGGAGACTTGGTTTGTTTGGCTGCTTTTGGTTCTGGATTCACTTGGGGAGCTACTTTGTTGAATTGGTAGTTGAAAAAGGTATTAGGTATTAGGCTTTAGGTATTAGTTAGTTGGTTG
>JALZVN010000340.1 GCA_023299965.1 Saprospiraceae bacterium
CAGCGTTTGCATCAGAAGGTATGGTAGTATTATTACACAATTGATCGAAGTAAGTATTCAGAGGCATATCGTTCACAGTTTGTACCTCAACTTCCCGTAGATTACGATTTAGCTTTTTGGAGATAGTATACTGTCTAATCATACCAAAATTTGGTACTAAAACCATTGCATTTTCGTTGTTATTTCTGCCCTTGGTGGATCTATAAAAGTGGTATTCTTCTGGGCAGTGTAAATCATCCGCAAAGTTGAACTTCACTTTCGACTTAAAGCCATATGTCAATAGATCTAGATTGGAATCAAAGGTTCCTTGATCGAAATTAAAGCCAAAGTCAATGTTACCAAAAGCCAATTCATCTTCTGAAGAGAAAAAGTAAGATGCAGTTTCGACGGCAGAAATGCGATATTTGTCATCCACAAGTGTAACTACAAAGATATTAGTCATTCCTGAGTTGATCTCTTCGACAAACTGCTCATCCCAAATGAGTTCATTGCAGTTTTTTGTGTCAACAGGCATGTCTTGAAGTATGTCTTGCCCTTCTGCACTAATTTCGAGTCTAACATGCTCATTTTCATTAGCTTTGATGTTGTAGCTAATTAGCTTTGATGTCGTTTTGAGCTGATGATCTGCCGTGAGCGTCTTCTCTTTGGAGGTTAATTTATCCATACATGAACTGTCGTGAAATACATATATTTCTCCTGCAAAAACACTTAGACAGAATGCAAAACTAAGAAATAAAGAAAGTGGTAATTTTTTCATTATAAACGTTTAGATCAATGAATACAATAGCGTATAAACGCTGCCGGTTTATTCTTATAGCAGTTTATAAAGAGGGGGATTTATTATTCTCAGACTTGATTATTAGAACGCAAGATATTATAAATTATTATAATATATAACTTAAAATGAGTTTTTCTTTATGTGGTTACATTATAGCAGCACTATTGTAGTAGTAGATGGAGTGATTTACTATCTTAGTCTATCACCGATTATGAGGGGAGGTACTTTGATTATAGTTTTATACAGCGTTTGAGCTTTGGGCCTAGGGCATTGCAGTACACTAAATATGGTATGCTTTATTTAAAGACACATCTAGACACTAATTGAGAAAAAAAAATTGTTACCTTAAAAATTAATTTATCCTCTTACTTATACAGGATACAATGCATTAGCCTATTTTAAAGACATGGACTTTATACAAACTTACGGAATTACTTTTTTAGAACTCTGTTCAGCAGTTATGATTTTGCTTGGCTTTGAATTTTTCAATCGAAAAAACATCAAGGGCTTCCACGTCATGGCAGTAGGTCAGCTATTGGCTGCAGGTATTTGTGTTGTAGCCTCTCTTTGGTTCCTAGCCATTATGCATTTTGTGAATTTCCTTATGCAAATCAGAGGGTACCAGAAGTGGATGAAAGAAAAAGGCGTTGAAGCTGCTTCAACAATAAATCAGTAATGAAACATATAGTGTCCATCTTTATCGTTTTTTGGACGCTCATAGAGACAAAATATGGGTCGCTACTTTTAAAGAAATAACAGAATATATAAAATCAAAATAATAATTCAATGATTCAAATTCAATTCTACGGTGCAGATTGGTGCCCTGATTGCAGAAGAGCAAAAGCTTATTTAAAAGAACACAATATCCAATACGACTTTACAGATGTAGACCTAGATCAGGAAGCTACCAGAAGAGTGGAGTCTATAAATAACGGTAAGCGAATCATACCAACCATCATCATCCAAGGAAAAACGTATACCAATCCAACTAATGATCAATTGGATGCGGCACTTGGTATCAATGACGGCTATCGTATCGTTTTGTACGGAGCAGATTGGTGCCCCGATTGCAGAAAGTCGAAAGCATTCCTAAATGATAATAAGATAAACTACCAATTTATCGACACTGAACTTAATGAATGGGCTATACCGATTATCACCAAACTCAATAATGGTAAGCGTAGGATTCCTACTATCGTGATCAACGACGATGTCGTACTGGTAGAGCCTTCTAATGAAGAGTTGAGACAAGCCCTAGAAATTGCAGAGGTAAGCGAAGATAGAGTGTTTGATACCATCATTATAGGTGGAGGGGCAGCGGGGTTGACCACTTCTATCTACGCACAACGAGATAGGTTCAATACCCTTATTTTGGAGAAAAAAAATATTGGAGGAAATGCTTTTTTGACTCAAAAAATCGAAAATTATCCTGGTTTCACTTCTATATCGGGTCCACAATTAATGGACAAAATGGAGGAGCAAGCTCGAACCTATGGAGCGGAAATAAAAACGGGAGAGGATGTGATTTCTATAGAAAAGGAAAATGAGTTGTTCACCATAAAAACAGCAACAAAGGCATATATGGGCAAATCTGTAGTCCTTTCAACAGGGTCTACCTATAGGCAGTTAGGCATTCCAGGAGAATCAGATTTGATCGGGTCAGGTGTGCATTTCTGCGCTACATGTGATGGCGCTTTTTATAGAGATAAAAACATCATCGTCATAGGAGGGGGGAACTCAGCATTGGAAGAAGGAATATTTCTAGCAGGATTTTGCAAAAGTGTCAAAATAGTACACAGAAAATCTGCGTTTTCAGCCTCAGAAACCTACATCGAAAAGTTGAGCTCTGTAAAGAACATCTCGACATACATGGATAAAACCTCTTTGGAGTTTGTCGCTAATGAAAAGGGTCTATTTGATTCATTAAAAATAGAAGATAACAATACCAAAGAAACGGAATTGCTAAAGGCAGATGGAGTATTTATTTTTATTGGCCTTATACCAAATACTAAGTCTTTTGAAGGTGTCGTAGCGTTAGACCAAAGGGGGTTTATAAAAACAAGTGGTATGGCGGAAACTTCTTTTTCAGGTATTTTTGCGGCAGGAGATTGTCGAGAAGGTGCCATCGCTCAAGTTGCAGCAGCAACGGGTGAAGGAGTCCTCGCCAGCTATGGGATTAAAAATTATTTGAAATAAATAAGGGTTAAAAATGTCTAGCTATACGATGTGAAAAAGTATAATTGCCAAGTCATTCATTGGGGTTTATACCTTTGCAAAACTCAGGAGAATCAATGTGGAGTATTCAAAACTACACGTTGATTTTCTTTTTTTAAGCCATTATTTTTATTGTTCTCCAATGTCATAATATGTGGAGTGCAAGGCATGGTTTATTTTAGCATGCCTGATTTCGTAGGGTGCTTGATGCTTGAATCGGTTAATTTATTGCGAATCGGAAATTTTACGTATTGCGTTATCTAGACGAAAGTCGTAGGTCCCGACTGATTATACCGGTATGATGTTGCTGGCCATTGAGTCTCCTTGATG
>JALZVN010000341.1 GCA_023299965.1 Saprospiraceae bacterium
AAAGCACTAAGACGCCAAATCGCAGACGTGGTTATCGCCGAAAACGCGTACCCGTTCTAATACTAATTAAACATACAAATATATAAAGCTGGAGTGCTCTTGACGGAGTGCTCCTTTTTTTGTTTGGAGCATTATTTGGGGCCTACCCATAGATTTTCACTTAGCCGAAAAAGCTAAGTGAAAATCTATGGGTCGCTATGTTTCGTAGCTCGCAGGTCTGCTCGGCCTCTCCGCTGCGCTACGAGTCTGTCTCCCTATCGGTCGCCACTACTGCACAGCGCTAGTCCAAAGAATTTTTGTGTAAAAAAGGCCGCTCTATACGGAGCTCTTAAAGATTTATTCGCAATTGTTGGCTATTAATAGGGCCGCCCCTAATGGGGCTATATATGCCAAGTGAATTGATGTAATTAGTTAATAAATAAAATCATCCTATACACCACACTGGCGTTCATAACTCATAATTCACAACTCATAATTCTTGAAAGATTTGAAACCGCATCTTCAACACCTTCAATTGCTTTTCAATAATCTTAGTACTGTTCCAAGAGTAGACAGGGTTGGCTTGAAAAGTGGCGTTGATAGTTGGGTATAAACCAGCTCGACAATTCAAAACCATGTTTTGGAATATTTTGAAATTGGGATCATGCTTAGTTACCTCGGCATTCAATAGTCGTAAAGGGATAACTTGTAATACCTTTTTGCACAGGTCATCTGGCCATTTAAAGTGAGGACAAAATAGAAGAGCCTCCATGGCATTGTCATTAAAGGAGAGATTTGCCTTTTTCAATGTTTCATATAGTTGATGCAATTGTTCACTGCTTAGTTGCTTATAGATAGGGAGCAAATCCATATCCTCTAGGATGGGATACTTTCCGTTGATGACTACTTGCAAGATCAATTCTTGATCGATAGGATCTTGCCCTGCACTATGTATCAAGCCCAGAAGAATTAGTTCATGTAGCTCATTATCATGCTTTAGGCCTTGTATGAATTCTATCCATGTACAATCTAAGGTGTCACACAGATGGGTCAGAGGAACCAAACAGAAAAAATTAAACAATAGATTCTTCGCGTCGAAGCCATAGTTCTTGTCAAAACTATAAATAGGGAGGTGCTTTTTCAAAAAAATGGACTTAAGATTTTTGATGGCCTCCTCCTGTACCTTTATCTTTTTCCGTTGGAAAGAAAGTAGCTCTTCAATATGCTCACTAAGCAATGCTAAAAAATCTTCATTCTTGGAACGGGAATAATAACGTAAGGCAAAACGATAACTGTCTTTTTCTTTAGGGGCAGCCACTTTGTCAAAAAAACTGTCTGTTATATCGGATTGTTCTGGGTGGTAATATTTTAGAAAGTGAGCCTGAAGATAGGGGCTGAAGTTTTCCCACTCATTATATATATAGCCAATCGCCTCTTCATTGCCATATTCAGCATATTGACTCAGAGTGAAGGCTTTTAATGCTAAGCCTTTTATTTTTTCAACCTCTTCTTGACCAATGCCTTTTTGAAATGCTCTCCAATTGGGATTTTGTTTCACTAGCCAATAAAAGCACCTGTCAAGTAAATCTTTGGAGTATTTAAATTCATCTAAATGCCCTTCAAAATATTGGATCAATTGGGGGTACATCTCACTCGGAAAAGCTATGTCTTTTTGATTGAATAGTTCAATAGTCTGCGGCAGCAATACCTCAAATCCATTGTACTTAAATAATGCGGCAATGGCATCCGTTAGTTTTAAAGTAGGCGGTCGGGCAGTAGTTTCTTCCACTTTTTCTTGGAGGCTATCCCACTTGGCCAATTCTAAACCTACCTTTTTCATTTTGCTCCACATAGCGACTGCATCCAAAACGATTAGGGCGGGATCTTGGTCCAGATGGAGTCCCATCTTTTTCAGATAACCCAATTCCTTTTCAGGGATCTGGTGCCGGTCTGTTCCGAGTAAAGCTGTCTTTTTGAGTTCTTCCCACATAATGTTGAATGACAAAAGTAATATACATTCGAGTGGCAAGCGTAAAATTTGCTAAATAAAAGCCTTACGTGTTCGAAACCACCAAAACTTGTTACGATACCTCGGAAGAGGACTAAGTCTTCACTCACTTGTACAAGGCACCATAGTTATCCCATCTATACAATTTGGACAAGCTTTGGTTACTTGTCCTTACTAATACAGTCTTAGGTGAACTCTGGTGGTTTCGCCGGCGCTTGATTTGCACGAATGGTATACGTTTCTAAACATTTGAGTAGCTAGCAAGCCTATTGCAATTAACCTTCAGCTCTTTTTTTTAACCTAGCACATCCCTTTCTGACTCCTGATTTATAGAAAATGTTGACCAGATTCATAGGCTTATTCTTCCGTACTTGGAGAGGCAATTATTTTTTAATTAAAGACAAATACTATGAGAATACTTATGATGTTGACATTTTTAATGATGTTAGAAATAGCTAGCGCGCAAGAAGCTCAAGCAGTACAAATCGCTAATGAAACAATAGACCTTAAAGAGGCATTGGCAAAGCAGTACAATGCAGCAAACATGGATGAATTGTTAGACCTGGGAAGTCTATTACCAATATCTGCTTCAGCACTGGAAGAAAGCTCAGAGGAGTGGATTTTAGACAGAAAAAAATCAATAGGATTATATCTAGAGTGGTATCAAAAAATGTTTGCGGCTGGTTTCAAACTAGACGGAAGGGCTATCATTGGAGCAGAATCAGAAAGAAACATTCAGAAGAACCGTGCCATCAAAAGTTATCTTATTGCAGAGCAAAGAATAAAGCAGTATATGAACAACAATTACAAAGGAAATAAGAAAAAGCAATTCAAAATGGAAATGATGTCCTTCGGTTCAAATTACGACATCACCATTGAAAAAATTTCGAATAAAATCCTCCGATCAAAATTTGGATTCATTGTATACGATAAAAACGTACGAGTAGAATAGCCCAGCCCGGCGCGTATGCCCGTAGAGACGCATTGCCATGCGTCTTGCCCAGCATACGCACCGCGCTATGATACCTCGACACGATTATTATTGCACCATATCCAATTGGTTATCCAAAAAAAATAA
>JALZVN010000342.1 GCA_023299965.1 Saprospiraceae bacterium
AGAGATTGATAGTAAGGGAAATTCCATATCGCTAAATGACTACAAAGGCAAAGTTGTTTTACTCAACTTTACCGCTACCTGGTGTGGACCATGTTGGGAAACATACACTCCAATGAATCAATTGCAAGAACGATACAAAGAGGACTTGGTGATTATTTCTTTCCATATGGATGAAATGAAAGATAAGTGGAAGAAAAGAGCTGCCTCTAAAGGAATTACATTCGACGTAATCTCCATCTGGGAATCGGATACCAAAAAAGAAGTGTTTGATTCTTTTGCCCCAAAAATGTTTCCCTCATTTGTACTCCTAGATGATACTGGAAAAATCAAAAAGAAATGGGGAGGTAATTCTAAAAAAAGTATCACAAGAAATGTACATAAAGCAATGCGCCAAAATAAGTAGGTTCTAAGCTATCTAAGTATTATATTTGACATCTAACTACCACGGTCAATAATGAACACAGACGTTAATGCTTACATAGAAAAGGCTACACCAGAACATCAAGTAATCTTAGTCGAACTTAGAAAACTGATACTATCTGTAGCTCCAAAATCAGTAGAGCAGTATAAGTGGAGTCGTCCCGTCTATGCGCTAGACAAAGATTTCTGCTATCTACAAACAACAAAGAAGCATGTGACCATTGGTTTTTTTGAGTTTAATAAAATCAAGACGAATACGCATCTGATAGAAGGTACAGGAAAGTCGATGCGGCACATCAAGCTCACGGACATAAAGCAAATCAAAGAAGTAAACCTCAAGAAAATAATCAAGGAGGTACTAGGATAAAATTTCTCTTTTAGCTTGGATTTTGTACCTTGTCAATATGTCAAATCAGCGTCCAGTACATCCAGACTTTTTACAAATCTTAGCATTAAAAGATCAAAAACTTGTAGACCTATATCTTGATCTCCGAGATTATGTTTTAGATCTGTATCCAGACGCTAATGAACTGCTTTATCATACGCATGCCTTGACAAGTGTATATACGATTTCGGAAAAACTCTCTGATGCGTATTGTATGATTCCCATTTATACCAAACACCTGAATCTAGGTTTTAATAAAGGGACATTGTTGAAAGATCCAAATAAACTATTGGAGGGAACAGGTAAGTGGATAAGGCATATTCCGATTGTGAAAAAGAGTGACTATCGAAATGCTAACCTGAAAAAGTTAATCAAAGAATCGATAAATTTTGCTACAGATGACATGGGGAAGCCGAGTACAAAAAAAGGATTGACAATTTCTAAGATTAAAAAGAAATAAAGGATTATTTAATCCATTTCTACCAACAGGACACATAAATTTTAATTTTAACAATCTAGCTTCCCAATTAAAGTTTTATATTAGAGTACCCTACTTATAAAGCAAAATTGAGTTTTGCATATTTAGTAGCGTTAATGATACTTAATATTGATTAAGCAGATGTAATACCATTTTAAACTACAAATGGAATAAACAATTAGATCAACTAACCTATGCGATTAGAGTACTATTTATTTTTTTTCATTGTAGTCTTACTATCAAGCAAGCTCTGTTCACAAGAAAATTCTTTTCTACTTTGTGCGGATGGGATTGACAATGATGGAGATGGTTTGGTAGACTGTGAAGATGAAGAATGTTACAATCTACCCAATAATGGATGTGCAACGTGCATAGAGGGGACCAGTTTTGCTGATGTATCGATTGAGTATGTATCTGGTTGCCCCGCAGTAGACCCAGACCCAGAGGGTGCGCTAGGGCTAAGTGACTGGAGTGGATCGACAAGTAACAATCCTGAATTTGTTTCTCTTGGCGAAGGAGGCTTTATCAAATTAGGCTTTACAAATAATCAACTCACTAACTCTGGAGACAATTTACAAGATTTATGGGTTTTTGAAATTGGACCGGCGGTAGAGCCCTGTGCAATAGCTTTACTACCTGCTGATCCATTTACTTTGGCACAAGTTCAATTGGTCCTTTCTGATCTTGATGGAGATGGGTATTATGAATTTGGTACAGTAGAAGGGGGGATTTCTGGATTAGACATAGATGCTATAATGCCAGGATATGATAGTGCAATATTAAAATTTAACGCTGTAGAAGTGAAAGATATAGATGATGGACCATGCTCTTCAGATACTGCGGGAGCAGACATAGACGCTGTATGTGCCTTGACCAGTCTTCCTTTAGATTGTGCAGGTGTCCGCAATGGACCAGCGGTATTCGATGCATGTGGAGAATGTTTAGAGATTGAAGATCCTGAATTTAACCAATCTTGTGCAGACTGTGCGGGTATCCCAAATGGTCTAGCTATTATAGATGCGTGTGGGGAATGCTTGGATCCAGATGATCCTGCCTTTAACCTATCTTGTATGGACTGCGCCGGCGTTCCGAATGGTACTTCCGAGTTAGACGATTGCGATGAATGTCTACCGTTGAATGATCCATTGATCAATCAAACGTGTGTGGATTGTCTTGGAATTTTATTTGGGACGGCCATCATTGATGAATGTGGCCAATGCCTAGAGCCAAATGATTTGGCTTTTAACCAATCTTGTGCAGACTGTGCAGGCATCCCAAATGGTTTAGCCATTATAGATGAATGTGGAGAATGTCTAGAGCCTACCGATTCCACTTTTAACCAATCTTGTATCGATTGTGCAGGCGTACTCTTTGGACATTCAATATTAGATGAATGTGGACAGTGCTTACAACCAGCAGCTCCTAGTTTTAATAAAACTTGTATTGAAGAAATTTACGTTCCAAACAGCTTTTCTCCCAATAGAGATGGCATCAACGATGATTTCAGAATTTTTAAACCCCAATACACTATTGCCATCATCAAGTCATATAGAATTTTTAGCAGATGGGGTGAATTGGTCTATGAAGCGAGGGACTTTGGATTCAATGATGAATTCCATAATTGGTGGAATGGACAATTTACAGACGATAGCGTTAATACGGGGGTCTATGTCTATGACATCAAAGTTCAATTCAATAGTGGCAATATTGTAAGATATGCAGGAGATATAAATATTGTCCAATAAATGACTCTAATCTTCCTTGAATGGTAGTCTGGTTGAAGACGAACCAATTATGCAGGCCCGCTTACAAAACTTTTATAAAAACGATAATAAAAGATACCTTAGTGATTTGTAAATTGCAACTATAGACTCGCATAAAAATCTCTAAAATGAAAAACATCTTATATTTCTCTCTAGCTTTTTTACTTCTCTTTTCTTGTGATGAAGCTAGTGTTTCTTCAAGTATTTCTGGAAATAAAGTTTCAGACAATGCAGCCTTGCTAAATGCTATTAAAGAAGCAAAGCCTGGAGATAACATAGTCATGGGCAATGGCGAATGGAATGATCTAGAAATAAAATTCAATGCAAGTGGAACTGAAAACAAGCCTATTACGCTTCAAGCGGAGACACCTGGTAAAGTATTGATACAAGGTAAATCTAACTTGCAATTGGGTGGTGACTATATCAATGTAAAAGGATTGTCCTTTGTGAATGGCTATTCTCCATCAAATGCCGTTATTACTTTTGCGGTAGAGGATACCGTTGCTAATCATTGCACAGTGAGCAATTGTATGATCAAAGACTACAACAAGATGCAGAGAAATTTTCAAGATCTCTGGGTACTTTTTGTCGGGAGACACAATCAAATGGATCATTGCTATCTAGCTGGAAAGGCAAATCGCGGTCCAACCGTAAGAGTTGATCTAAAAGGAAATCAAAACATTAATAATCATCATAAGATCATTGATAATTACTTTGGTCCTAGACCACCAAAAGGAGGACCTAGTGCAGAGACTATCCAGATAGGAGATAGCTACACTTCGATGTGTCCAAGTTATACTTTGGTCGCAGACAACTACTTCGATCAATGCAACGGTGAGGTAGAAGTCATCTCAAGTAAAACGAACTTCAATGAATTTAGAAATAATATTTTCTATAAAAGTGAAGGCTCTTTGGTAACGCGTCATGGAAACTATTGCACCGCAGATGGAAATTATTTTATAGGGTCGGATGAGTCCTCAAACTATGGTGGCATAAGATTGATAGGAACAGGTCATACGGTTACCAATAACTACTTCTATAAGTTGAAGGGCTCAGATTTTAGAAGTCCATTGGCAGTGATGAATGGTATCCCGAAGTCTCCACTCAATCGCTACATACAAGTAACGGATGTGACGGTGGCATATAATACTTATGTAGATTGTCAATCTCCTTTACAGTTTGGAGTAGGTTCTAATGTTAGCCAAAAAGATGTATTACCCGCTTCTGAGATTCGATCTGAACGACCTATCAGAACAGTAGTGGCGAATAACTTGATCTACAATACCAAAGGAGATAAAACACCTGTTGTCGCGCATGATAAATTAGACGGAATACGTTTTGAGAGCAATGTGATTCAAAATCAAAACGTGGCTTTTGACAAGGTAGAAGGAGTACAGACGGCTAATTTTGATATGAAAGAATTGTCCAAAAACATCCTTGCGCCAGGAGCCAATTTTCCAGAGGTAGAAGTATTCAATGGATTTGGATTTGAAGCCTTTGGTAAGGATTTGTTTGGTACAGCTAGAGGAGATAAAAATTCTGTAGGAGCGATTATAGGAAACGCTGGTAGTGGTCTTGACCTCTTCGATACATCTAAGTATGGCGTTGACTGGAAATTGGAAAATGCAATGAAGAAAGAAGGGGCAAGTACGGCTGTAAGCAATGCTGCTGAGTTAATAAAAACAATTGCAGCTTCGAATGCAGGTGACGTAATTCAGTTAGCAGGAGGAGAATATGTGATTACGCAACCTTTGAAGATTGACAAGCCGATTTCTATTACACATCCTGCCAGTGATGGTAAAAAAGTTACCATTATATACCAAGGACCAGCAGGTACACCGCTCTTCGAGATGAACCCAAAAGGAGAGCTTACGCTTAACAGTATTAGTATCCAAGGACAAGGCACGCAACATGCTTTTGCGTCATTGAAGGAAAATATGTCGAGCTTATATAATTTGAATTTGTCAAAATGTGAAGTAGCCAACTTCGATTATATTTTGAAAGGGTATAAGTATTCTTTCTCTGAGAACATTGTCTTGAATAGTTCGATGTTTAAAAACTGTAAAAATGGTCTTGAACTTTCTGAAGAGATAGAAGACAAAGGAGAATATAATGCTGAGAATATTACCATAGCTGACTGTGCCTTTGAAAATATCGACGCAAACGTGATTGACTATTATCGTGGTGGTTATGATGAATCTACGGTAGGAGGTACATTGGCGGTTCTCAATAGTAGCTTTACTAAATGTGGTGGCAAAGAGAAGAGTAAAATTTTGTTGAACACTTATGGGATCATCAATGTCAACATTGCTGGTAATAGTTTCACAAATAATCCTGTCCAATTGGTAGCGCAACTATGGGGGGCTAAAAACAATAGTCACTCTAATAATAAGATTACAAATTCAGGAAAAATATTGGTGGAAGAAAACTTGAAACTTAAGACATTTTATTAATTGCGATACTAAATAGATCATCATGAAAATTCTAAAGTATTTATTAATTCTTGTATTGGTTTTAATAGTTGGTTTTTTTTCCTTGGGATTTATCACTCCTTCTGTATCCTATGATAGTGTGATCACTGTGGATAAGCCCATTGAGGAAGCTTGGGCAGTGATGGCTGATGAATCGCGTGTATCGGAGTGGTTAGAAGATGTAAAGCGATTGGAGCCAGTCAGCGGAACTCCCAATACAGTAGGTGCAGTATCTAATATTTATGTGAATAATGGGGGTGAAGAAATGATGATGCAAGAGACCATTACGAAGTATGAGGCACCACATACTATAGCGATGACCTTTACCATGGATATGATGGATATGGATTATGAAATGACGCTACAAGAAAAAAATGGAAAAGTAGAAATCACATCTCACTCTAAGACTACTGGAAAGGGCATGCTAACCAAGTCCATAGTGGCCATGATGCCTTCTATGATGAAAGCGCAAGAGGATACCAACATGAATAATCTGAAAAATGTGATAAACGAAAATACCAAGAACTATTTTCCAGAAGCGAATATCCAGAGTATAGAAGAATAAGCCCAATCATTATTTATTTCGAGCCGCAGAATTACCCATAAATAGAGTCATGCCATGCCTTTACCCGTGCACTTCACGGTCGTCTACCAAATGTTGAAAACTTCACAAAAGAGTCGCGACGGCGCTTGCGCCCAAAGCGAGTCGCTCGGAGAGCGCAAGAACAAGTGGTGGCAGCGGCACGGGTATGAAAGGGGTGGATAGAGACAAGGTAGACCTTGTCTCTTGTGCGAGCTCATATCCCGTATAGCGAACGACACGGTCCCGACATCTTTTCCGATCTGCGAAAGGAGGGAAGGAGCGCCTGCATCGGAAAAGAACGGGATGGTCCCGAATCAGAATCCTAAAAATCACATTTTACATGTATTCCATTCCCGCCTTTCCATCTCAAAAAAAACAGTACTTTTGCCCCCAATGAAAAAACTGTTTAAACTACTAATTACAACTCTCTTTTTGGCACTATTAATTTTGATAGTAGTATTTGCTTTCAATACCCTCAGGTTTAATTCTAAGCAATTGGCGAAGGTGGAACCTATAGCTAAACTGCAGCTCGATGATGCTTGTACGGATCGATTTATAGCTTCGATACAAATACCAACATTATCCTATACAGATCGTATCGACACCCTTGCCTTTGAACAGCTGGATAGTTTGTTTCGCGATAATTATCCGATGATATATGATCGCATGCACATGCGTCCCATCAATGAATTTAGCCACATCTACCGATGGAAAGGGAGAGACCCTTCTCTGTTGCCGATATTGCTCATAGGGCATACAGATGTAGTACCTATTGAAAATGAAAAAGTATGGCAAGAGGCACCATTCAGTGGGGTGCAAAAAGATGGGTATATCTGGGGACGCGGCACTTTAGATGATAAAATAAATGTAGTAGGTTTATTGGAAGCGGCAACCTTACTAATGCAAGAAGAGTTTGCGCCCACTCGAGATGTTTATTTTGCCTTTGGTCATGATGAAGAGGTAGGCGGTAAAAATGGAGCCGTAGCTATGGCTAAATACTTTTCGGAGCAGGGGATTCAATTTGAATTTGTACTGGACGAAGGCTTAGTCGTTTTGAAGGAAGCACTTAAAGGATTGGAGCCTCCATTAGCCATGATAGGAATCGCGGAAAAAGGCTTTACCAATTTGCAGTTATCCATTGCCTTAGAAGATGGAGGACATTCTTCTATGCCACCAGCCAACACAGCTATCGGCATGTTAGCCAATGCGGTTGCTGCTTTGAACAATCAACCGTTTCCTTCTCGTATAGATGGTGCTACGCAGGGATTACTAGAATACGCAGGACCAGAGATGAGTTTATTCAATAAAGTGTTGTTCGCTAATCTTTGGGCTACAGAGGGCGTCATAAAAAGCACCTTAGCAAAAGATGCGACCTCAGCGGCTTTGGTTCGGACGACTACGTCTCCTACTATATTCAACAGTGGCATCAAGGATAACGTTTTGCCTTCGCAAGCCGATGCAACGGTAAACTTTCGAATCTTGCCAGGAGAAACGGTAAGCTCTGTGAAAGAGCGTGTGGAGAAAGTAATAAACAACCCGGCTGTAAAAATAGAAGTAGATAAAAACTTCTCTAGCAATCCTTCTCCAGTGTCGAGTACTTCCTCCTTTGGGTTTAGAGTACTCCAAAAAACCCTGCAAGAGACCTATTCAGAAACGGTGATTGCGCCGGGCTTAGTGATCGCAGCTACGGATTCCCGTCAGTATGCTTCTGTAGCCAATGATGTATATCGATTTACACCTATTTGTGTAGATAGAGACGATATAAAGCGCATCCATGGCAATAATGAACGCATCAGTGTGGAAAACTATCATGATGCCATACGTTTTTATAAACGACTGATAGAAAACGCAGCCAGGTAGTTGTCAAAAAAGTCCAGTAGAAATACAATACCTTTTTGACATTGAGCATTATACTACTGCATAAAATTACTAGGATTACGTATGAAAAAAAGTAGCGTTTGGATATGCATAGTTATATTCTTTATAGCAAGTCAGCTGCATGCGCAAGGAGCACCAGACTATGGCGATTTGTACTATTGGGCGGCGCATCCAGATAAAGAAGATCCTGCTGATCGAGTACCGGATCAAAAACTCCAAAACTTTCAAGAAGAAAGCGAAGTCGATGTGTTTTTCCTACACCCTACGACACACACCAAAGGGAGTCCGAATGAGAATTGGAATGGTAAGCTAAACGATGTTGCGCTCAGAGAGAAAACAAATCAAGGTACAATCCTGCATCAAGCGAGTATCTTCAATGGAGCAGGTAGGGTCTTCGCACCCTATTATAGACAAGCTCATCTCAAAGCATACTTCACTAAGAAAACAGATCTTGCAAAAGCCGCTTTTGATCTGGCATATGTAGATGTCAAGGCAGCCTTCGAGCATTTCTTAGCTAATGAAAATAATGGACGCCCAATCATTCTCGCATCGCATAGCCAAGGCACGACGCATATGGGTCGATTGATGCAAGAGTACTTTGACAAAGATCCAGCACTGCGAGAGCGATTAGTGGCTGCTTACCTCATAGGCATGCCAGTACCTAAGGATAGTTTCGATTCCATTCCACTGTGTGCTACTTCGGAGCAGACGGGCTGTTTTTGCTCGTGGCGAACCTACAAAGACGGTCACCTGCCTAAAAAGTATGTGACTGGAGATCAAATAGCAGTCACCAATCCTTTGACCTGGACTACGACGGGCGAAAAGGTGTCTAAAACCAATAACCCCGGTTCGGTATTAGCCAAGTTTGAAAAAGGGTTTGTCCTTCAACTAGTAGGTGCTCAAGTCAACAAAGGAGTACTTTGGGTAGAAAAACCTCAGTTCCCAGGAAGCTTTTTGTGGATAAGTAAGAATTACCACATCGCAGATTTCAACTTGTTTTACCTTAGTGTAAGAGAAAATAGTATTCTGCGCAAACAGACTTATCTAGAAAACCGTAAATTACACTAGTGGATATTTATCAAAAGAAATCAAGATGGAAGATCTACCTAGCGATAGCTGGGGTAGCCATCATGTTGATTTCTATGGTTTTTACCAATTATCTAGCTACCAAGCTGGCGGAGCAGGAAAGAGATAGAGTAAATCTGTATGTCATAGCGCAAGAATTAATTAATAGAGAGCGGGATTCTCTGGTAATGGCGCATAATGACCTCACCATGGAATCTTATGTTATCGGCACAATCCTCAAGGATATACCTATAATTAGTGTAGGGGAAACGGGTAAAATCACGGACTCCGTAAATTTTCCAGAGGATGCAGATTTAGAAAGAGAACTTGAAAAAATAAAGGCTGAAGGCACAGCGCCTATAGAAGGAGGCGATGGGTATGGAGCCTATATTTACTATAAACAAACCCACATACTTACCCTCTTAGAATACTTTCCTTGGGTCCAGGCCTTTCTGTTTCTTGCTTTTATAGGCATCGGGTACATTGCTTTTAGTATCGCTAGAAAGGCAGAACAAGATCAAGTCTGGGTAGGTATGGCCAAGGAGACTGCCCATCAACTAGGTACCCCTATTAGTGCCATTATAGCCTGGCTCGAGAACCTCAAACTCATGAAATCTGAGGATGAAGAAACTATGGAAATTGTGACAGAGTTAGAGAACGACGTAGAGCGACTCAATCTGATCGCGGACCGTTTTTCTAAAATTGGCTCTACTCCTAAGCTAGAAGCCCTTAGTGTCGCCCACCAGCTATCGGAATGCCGACAATATATGGAAAGGCGCGCTCCACGTAAGGTTACTTTTGATTTTCCCAATGAAAATCAAGGGTTTATGGCAAAAATAAACCCTCCCTTGTTCAATTGGGTAATAGAAAACCTCATCAGAAACGCGCTTGACGCTATGGATGGAAAAGGAGTCATAAAAGCGACTATTTCAGAGGATAAAAGCCACATAATTATAAATTTGTCTGATACAGGGAGTGGGATTCCAGCCAATAAGCTCAAAACCGTCTTCGAACCTGGATTTACAACCAAAAAAAGAGGCTGGGGACTGGGTCTTTCTTTGGCAAAAAGGATCATTGAATCTTACCACCTTGGCAGGATATTTGTGAAATCATCTACTATAAACGAAGGCACTACCTTCACAGTGAGATTACTCAAACATAGTTAGTGAATTAAATTATAGTGAAAACATCCAATTCTTCCTGGTTTATGATGTTGCAAAATAAGAACTCCCGTTCCTTCCTTTGCGTGCTATGCTTTATGCTCATTAGCCTATCGACTACATTTTCTCAAGATTATGATATTGGATTCAAAGTAATAGACAGCGACAATCGTCAACCACTGGTCGGTGTCACTATCAACAACTCAGATTATAGCGCTACGGGTATCACGAATGAAAAGGGCTACATCTTTTTAGAGAAAGTAGCCTATAGAGATTCTATTACTTTCAATTATCTTGGATATGAGTCCAAAAAAATCACGGTAAAGCAAATCCTAATTGCCAACAAGTTTATCAAGATGCAGCCCGAAGCGGTTTCCTTAGACGAGATTGTAGTACTGGGGATAGGGCGTACTGATGATCCCATAGAAGAGATCCCATACGATGTGAAGCAAATAGCAGCGAAAGATATAAAAGTTAAAAATCCGGCCACTACTGCCGATGCATTAGAAAAACTAGGCGGAGCCTATATCCAGCGATCACAGTTGGGAGGAGGTAGTCCTGTTTTGCGTGGTTTCGAAGCCAGTCGAGTACTTCTAGTAGTAGATGGTGTGAGACTCAATAATGCTATCTACCGATCTGGACACTTGCAGAATGTGATCACCCTAGACAACTCTATCCTTGATCAGATAGAAGTGATATATGGTCCGGGTTCTATCACCTATGGTAGTGACGCATTGGGTGGGGTAGTACACTTTAGGACGCGTGATCCACAGCTCAATCGAACAGAAAGTGATCATCTTTCTGATCTCAATGTTAACGGTAGGTTTGCTACAGCAACCTTTGAAAAAACAGGACATATTGATTTTAATTATGGCTATAAGAAATGGGCATTTTTGACAAGTGCTTCCGTATCCGTGTTTGAAAGCCTTCGTACCGGTACCAATAGATCTGAGATTTATGAAGGATTTGGCTACAGAGATTTCTTTGTACAAACAGCAGGAGTCGATCAGGTTCGTGCCAATCCCAATCCATCTATCTTAGAAGATAGTGGATACAATCAGGTAGATGTATTGGAAAAAATACGTTTTCAGCCCAGCGATCATACCTACTTCATAGGAAATTTTCAGTTCTCTACGAGTTCAGATGTACCAAGATATGACAGGTTGGTAGATACACTGGATGCGTCCAATGATTTGCGATTTGCAGAGTGGTTCTATGGACCGCAAAAGAGAATACTTGCTTCTATAAAAGGTCGGTTTCTAAATCCAACTCCTTTGTATGATAAAGCGACCATTATAGCTTCGTACCAAGATATCGACGAGGATAGAAATACAAGAGAGTTTTCTGAGTTCATTCGAGAACGACAAGATGAGAATGTGAAGATCCAGAGTTATACAGGTGATTTTACGAAGTTTCTGGATGATAAGGAGCTCAATAAATTAAACTATGGCGTAGATGTCAATTATAATACAGTGACATCTATTGCTTCGCGTATAAATATACGGGAAGGCTCCGTAGCCGTGAATGAAGGTCTTACACGATATCCTAGTGATGGGAGTACATTCAATACCTTTGGTGGGTATTTTGGCTACCGTTGGCGAAGCCAGGATAAACGATTCAATTTACAAGGAGGCACAAGATTTAGTTCGGTCAATATAGCATTGAAGTATAGGGAGGATGACGAAATAGCCTGGCCACAAGAATTCATAGATGGAATATCCTACCAAAACAACAATTTGACTTGGGGTTTTGGTGGTGGATTTCGTACCAAGGGTGACTTTCACATCAAGGCAAACATAGCAAAAGCTTTTAGGTCCCCTAATATTGATGATTTTGCTCGTATCAGAAGGAGGTCAACTAGAATCTCGGTACCCAATGTAGATTTAGCTCCAGAGACATCAATCAATAAAGAGTTAACCATTGCCAAATCTTTCGGCAAGCTAGACAAGGAAAAGAATTCTGGGAGCCTACTAAGATTTAGTGCTACAGGATATATTACAGATTTAGATAGTGCCATCATACAAATAGATGCACCATTAATTACCGCTGATGGCGCGTTTAGTACACTGGTGGCTAACAATGGAGATGTATTGATCACGCAGAAGAGAGTCAATACCCAATCCGCTCAGATCAGAGGGCTCAATTTTAATTTTGAATACAATCTAAAAGACAAATTGATCTTTGAAGGAGGCATCAACTTTACCAGAGGAGAAAGTAGATTTAGCAATGAATTTGTACAAGATACTTTGGTGCCTTTCTCACACATACCACCTACCTACGGAAACCTAGGCTTGACTTATAAGACAAAAAGGCTTCACTTAGAAGGGCAACTTAGATTCAATGGCACTAAAGCGGTCGAGGACTATGCGATCAGTGATATAGATGAAAACGGTGTCATAGATAGAGTAGGATCTTCTGATAATTTAGATTTTACACCCTGGGAGCTAGATGAGAACGGAGAGGTATCTTTTCTAGGATCAGAAGGCTGGGCGATATTCAATATATACACCAAGTTTAAGATCAACGATAAACTAAGTCTCAACCTCGCCGTCGAGAACATCTTTGATAAATTCTACATTCCCTTTTCATCTTCCATAGCTGCACCGGGCAGGAATGTGATTATCAGCCTCAACGGAAACTTTTAATTTTACTTTACCATTCGTACTATTTTGGGGCCATCCCCGTGACGCTGCATATCTATGCTCCTACGTCACATAGATATTTGGTCAGGGGTCGCGTCGTCCGCTACTATGGGATGGCAGCGCATTCGTCGATACAAGGTATGCCTTGTATCTACGACCAACGCACATCCCATACCACTACCACCGCTTGTCTCTAACGCACTCTGCCCCGACGTTCCGTTACACTCCAGTCGGGACAAGTTTTGTCGAGCTTCATCCCTGC
>JALZVN010000343.1 GCA_023299965.1 Saprospiraceae bacterium
TTACCCGGCACTTTTGAATATATAGAAGCCACCCCTATTAGTTTTCTAGACATGTTTACCTCTATGGCTAAAGGCTTTGACTCCGCATCAGACATCATCTGGGTAGTACTGACGAGTGGGATTATGTTCGGAATATTGCAGTATTCTAAAATGGTCGAAAACGCAGTAGGCACCATCGTTCGCATGATCGGCATCAAGCAAAAATATTTCATAGTGATACTCATGACTTTTCTATTTGGAATGCTAGGCGTTGCAGTTGGGTACGAAAACAATATTGCCATGGTGCCTATTGGGGCGATGTTATCTTTAGCGATAGGGGGAGATTTAATATTAGCAGCAGGGATGTCTGTTGGCGCTATTACAGTTGGTTTCGGCCTATCTCCAATCAATCCATATACCGTGGGAACAGGACATCAAATTGCAGAATTACCCATGTTTTCTGGGGCCTTATTACGCAGTATTATTTGCTTTCTTGGACTAGGCGTCTTAGCCCTCTACAATGTTCGATACTTCAGAAAAATCAATCAAGACAAAAATTCGGGTCTGGGTCAAGACTTAGACGAAACAGGATTTTCCTTGACTCAATCTATAGATAAGTATTCCATGGATGCTAAGAACTGGCTCGTCGCTAGCTTTTTCATTATAGGTATGGGCGTCATGCTATATGGCATCTTTCAGTACAAATGGTATCTCAAAGAAATAGCTGCTATATTCACTATGATCAGCATCGCTTGTGGTATAGCGAGTGGTATGTCTGCCAGTCAGATAGGGGAAACAGCACTCAAATCCGTGGCTGTAGTCGCTCCAGGAGCATTTATGGTAGGATTCGCCACTACCATTAAAGTCATTTTAGAAGATGGGCAGATTAGTGACACCATCGCCTTTTATCTTTCGGATGTCTTGGTAGCCTTGCCCTTATATGCCTCTGCTATCGTGATGTCTTTATCACAGTGTGTCATGAACATTATGATCCCCTCTGGTAGTGGTCAAGCACTGGCTACATTGCCCGTCATGATTCCCGTTGGAGATATTGTAGGCTTGACGAGACAAACTACTATCCTCGCTTTTCAGATTGGCGATGGAGTGACAAATCTCATCAATCCTACCTTAGGAGGAATGATAGCGATGCTAAGTTTATGTAGAGTTCCATTTGACCGATGGTTGAGATTTATTGCGCCTATCACTTTGTTGATTCTATTGATGTGTTGGGTATTTTTGATAATAGCTGTGGCCACTGGATGGGCATAGATTATATTGCAATCTGATTAATATACTAGGGCATGAAAATCTTTGAAAGAAAAATAGACATAAAGGTTGATTTAGGTAACAAAACCATGATTGAAGTCATGAATCTTCCAGAGAAAAGTGAGGCTGGAACACAAGAATTTTATGTTGCCGAAACGTACAATACAAACCATATACAAATAAGAGTCAAAGATTCTGAAGGGTATAAAGGAGGTATGCACGATTTCCGATATGAAGAATCCAAAAAAACGATTACCGTCTGGAGTAGGTTTGATAAAGGGGACCTCTATAAACCTCTGAATTAGACTAAAATCAAATTTAAATTTGACAGACTAGGCTAGACTGAGAGAGTTTAGCCTTAGCTAAACGACTGAAGAATAACGACGTATGTCAAAGATTAAATTTGTAGAAATTCTGGAAGAATTTCATTTTAGACAATGAACGGGGTTAATAGAGGTACCCTTATAAGTACCTCATTTACATTATAGTACTGCTCCCTCTTTCTGTTCTATTTATTGAAATAGAAACTAAAAATGTAAAATGGATAATCCTAGCCATGATAGCAGCAAGCTTTATATTTTGCACCTTGGTACTTACACTTGGTATCCGAAGCGAATCTAAAAGTATAGAAAGAGAAATGGTTTTGCGAATCAACTATTTAAGAAGCGCAATAAACAAATAGTTCATACTATAAAATTATTATTAAATATTAAATTAGCCCCAGACGTCAATCTAAAATAAAAAGTAAATGAACTCCACTGATATACTTAGCCATTTAGTTTCTTTCCCCGTTTTAGGTGGAGAAAGTAATACTAGCATAGCTACTTGGATAGAAAACTACTTAACAAAACATCAAGTAGATTTTAAAAATGTCCCCAATGAAGATGGCACTAAGCGGTCTATACATTGTAGAATAGGTCCAGCTGTCGATGGAGGTATTATCCTATCGGGACACACTGATGTAGTACCAGTGGAAGGTCAAGATTGGAAAACTGCCCCATTCAAATTGACAGATATCGGAGATGAAAATTTGTATGCACGAGGGTCTTGTGATATGAAGGGATTTATAGCTTGTTGCCTAGCGGCGGTTCCAGCAATGAAAAAAGCAGAACTAAAAAAGCCCATTTACTTTGCCTTTAGTTATGATGAAGAAGTAGGATGTTTGGCAGGTCCTGCCCTAGCGGCGGACATCAATAGTTACTATTCTGAAAAGCCGAAATACGCGTTGATTGGCGAGCCCAGTATGATGAAGCCGATCGTGGGTCAAAAGGGAATCTGCATATTCAAAACTACCCTCAATGGATCTGCAGGACATAGCAGTAGAATCAAATCTGAAGTTAGCGCCATAAGTGAAGCTGCCAAGCTAATTGTCTGGCTGGAAAACAAAATGGATGCACTTATTCAAACTGGAGACATCGATCATAGATTCCAACCTGCTCACTCGACTATACATTGTGGTGTATTTGAGAAAAGCGGTATTGCCCCAAACGTGATTTCTGATAGTGCGAGCTTTATGTGGGATGTCCGCGTAATTCCTAAAAACAAAGCCGTAGCCATAAAAGATGAATTTGAAGCTCACTGCAGTACAGTGATAGAGAAAAATAGAAACCGATTTCCAGCTTTCGAAATTAAAACAGAATACGCGCATAGCGATGTGCCTGCAATGGATTGTCCAGAAGGTTCAGATATCATTCCATTTATAAGTTCATTAGTAGAAGATAAAGAATTAGGTACAGTCTCCTACGCTGCAGAGGCAGGTCAATTTGCGGAGGCGGGTTTTCAAACCATGATATGTGGTCCTGGAGATATTGCTCAAGCCCATAGAGCCAACGAATTTGTAGCAAAATCTCAATTGAAAGCATGTGACAAAATGCTATCTAATCTAGTCCTAAGGTGGAGTGAGGAAACTTCGTCCTAAGCATAAGCCTTTGTGCCAAGGGTAGAAGCGATATGAGCTGCTACAGATGCGCTACAGGATAAGGAGTGGAGACGGCTAGGCGAGGTACGAGCATAGACTAGCCACGACTATATCCTGTCAGTAGATGGAGTAGTGAATACAAGCGAATGACCTGGTCTCGTCGATGGCCAGCCAGACCTCATTCACTATACAGGCGCTAGATGACAGAAATTAGATCAAAAGGGATAATGAATCGACGAGAGGCACCCTAAAAATAGAATTCATGGACTTATTCATGATAAATTTGCGTTATATTAGAAGAAAGAACTATGTGCTAGATTCAGTAAATCATTGAAAGGCAGATAATTGTGAAATAAATACGAATGACAGCGATGTATCCTTTATTATTTTTGGTAGCGACTAGCTCACTTGTACTGTGGCAATATTATTCGGGTAAAAGGCCGGCAAAAGTCTTTGCGCCCCTGTTCTATATTGCCATAGCCGGCTTTGCTATAAGCTTTATCAATCAGCCAATGACCATGGAGGTCAAGGGATCCAAATTGATATTTCAATTGCTATTTATGGGGGTAGTTTCTTTCCTGACTAAGAGTCTAAAGGAAAAGCCACTGGTGCTCTTATTTAGTTTAGCCATGACCGTACTGTTTACTATTTTATTTGTGCAATGGGATTCTAAAAGAGACAATCCATTGATTCCTTTGTCGGAGCACGGAGAACTTTTAGTCGAACTAGAGGAAGGCTATGACGCTGGTATTGTTTCTGAAAAAATTGGTATTGCTCTGTCTAGATCATTTCATCCAATGAGCGGCGAGGTGACCAATCTGGACAACTACTTCACGGTAGATGCGCCGCCTGATGCTTCTAAGATAATCGCACTGCGAGAAAAGCTAGAAGATACAAAAGGCGTGAAATATGTGGAATATAATGAAATCGTAAATATTCCCGAGGAGGAAATGAACAGCATAGCTAGGTCTAGCAAAGACTTGGGGGTAAACGATCCGGAGGTAGGCTTGCAATGGGGATTAGAAAAAATGAATCTGGAAGCTTTTCACGCATCTCTGAAAAAAGTAAAGCCGGTGAGAAAGGCACTCATTGCTATATTGGACACGGGTGTAGATGCTAAGCATGAGGATTTAAAAGGCAGCTACAAAAGTCTACAGAAGAAATATGATAAGGATAATAATCGACATGGTACGCACTGCGCTGGTGTAGCCGCTGCAGTCACCAATAACAAAAAGGGAATCGCAAGTCTCGCTCCAAATAATAAATTTGTAGAAGTAACTAGTGTAAAGGTCTTGGCGGGATTCGGTGGAGGTACCCAAAGAGGCATCATCGCAGGTATGATAGAAGCTGCAGACTCTGGTGCAGACGTAATCTCTATGTCCTTGGGTGGAAAAACGAATGATAATGCGGTGAAGACCTACACCGATGCGGTGAAGTATTGCAACAAAAAAGGAGCTATCGTGATTGTAGCTGCTGGCAATAGTAATATCAATGCTAAGCTTTTTGCCCCTGCTAATACACCAGGAGTAATCACCGTTGCTGCAGTTGATGAAAATCTAAAAAAGGCTAGCTTTTCTAATACAACTGATGATATCGAAATGGCGGTATCTGCTCCAGGAGTAAATATCCACTCTACCCTACCAGGGAATAAATATGGAGCACTGAGCGGGACTTCTATGTCGACACCTTATGTAGCTGGCCTTGTAGGTATAATGAAGTCTATCAAACCTGATTTAACAACAAAGGAAGCCTTTGACATATTGAATGACAGCGGCCAAGCCACAAAAGATGTTCAACAAATTGGGAGATTGATCCAACCTAAAAAAGCTATTGACTCGGTAAAAAACAATGGGTAATTGTCAGCTTTTAAGATCTTAGGGGAGTCAAAGGGAGTAAGAAAATTATTATTTAAGCGCTTCTTAGTACTGTAAAGATAGGGTAACAAGGATACTTAACCAAATGAAAAAGGGTGAAGATCAAGCTTTTTGTAGTATTGCAGTTTCTTGGAATACATAATTAAATACTTCTCACATATTTATAAATTAGCTCCCGAAAATAAAAATTACAACTTCAATATCATTGGAGAATGATCACTCCACTTTTGCTCTCTTGCTTCATGGATATAGTCACATTCACTAATTACTGGGAGCAAATCTTTGTGCACATAAGTGTGGTCGTATCTGTATCCATTTCCCTGATGAGAATACCAAGAATAAGTTTTCACTTCTCCATGCAGATGACGAAAAGCATCATACATACCAAAGTTTTCTAACCTTTTTAGTTCATCTGTGTACCAAAAGCTACTCCCCTTTTGATCTACGTTATTTATACCTGTATTAAAATCGCCAGCTATAATGGAGGGCTTGTCATAAGCCATTTCTTCGTGTAGAATATTAAACAAATTATGCTTTTTCTTGTGCGGGAGATAGACTCCAAAGCAACGAAAAGCAGCAAAATCAGCACAAATAATAGAGTGGTCATGAGCTTGTTTTCGATCCACAAACAATTTAGAATTTCCTGGAATTTTGCTAGCTACTAAAACAGAATTCACCTCAGATCCGACCAAAGACACAAACTGAAAATAGTAACCCATTTCCAATAATTTTGCTCTTATAGTAGCTCCGTTTTTATTATTCCGGTATTCCGAAAGGATTAGAATATGAGCCTCCTGAGTGTAAATGAATTTCAAGATAGGTTTCAGTCTTGAGCCGCCCCCTTGCTGTATATTCCAACTCAATATCTTGAGCATTAGGCAGATTTCTTTTTAGATTCCTCAATAGACTTTTGGAGGGCATCCATGATATCAACCACTGGTTTATCTTTTTCTTCTTGATCTATATTAACTACTTCTTTGCCTTCAATCTTTTTCTCTACCAATTCCATCAATGCATCTCTGTATCGATCTTCAAAATCAATTTTATCAAAGGTAGTGGAAAGCGTTTCCACCAATTGTTTGGCAAGTTTTAGCTGTGCTTCATCTGGGTCATCTAACTTCTCTGTATCAGGTACATTTTCAATATTCCTGATCTCGTAAGGGAACCTCAACTTGTACATGATAAGTGCATTTTCGTGAGGCGTTATCATTACCACATCTTCTCTATCACGCAAGATGATTCGTCCAATACCTGCTTTGCCGGAGTCTTTAAGGGTCTTACATAGCAAGGAAAATGTCTTCTTGGCAATCTCACCTTCAGGACCTACAAAGTACACGTTCTCGTATCGACTAGGATGTACTTCATTTTGATCTACAAAGGCTTCAATATCTATGGCTCT
>JALZVN010000344.1 GCA_023299965.1 Saprospiraceae bacterium
AACCACCCAAGGCTGCCAAGGGGCACCCAAGCTGTGCTTACGTGTTCTTAGATGAAACGAAGGGAACCACTGAAGGGCACCAAAGTGCTTTTCTTAATTGTTCCTAGATGCGTTCTTTTTGAACCACCCAAGGCAGCCAAGGGGCACCCAAGCTGTGCTTACGTGTTCTTAGATGAAACGAAGGGAACCACTGAAGGGCACCAAAGTACTTTTCTTTCTTGTTCCTAGATGCGTTCTTTTTGAACCACCCAAGGCAGCCAAGGGGCACCCAAGCTGTGCTTACTTGTTCTCAGATGGAACAAAGGGAACCAACAGAGTTCACCGAGACTTCGCTCGCGTGTACAAGACACCAAAGTGCAGCTCTTTCTTGTACTTTGATGCGGTCGGGTAACACCTCAGACACCTTAGGTTCAGTTGACGTGTACAAGCCACCTTAGAGATTTTTTCAACCTAATTCCTAGTACCTAAATCCTAACACCTCCTTTTAAAAGGGCTAGCGATGAGAAAGGGTGAACCCGGAGGGTGAAGACGCCGACCCTCTTCGGGAGGTGGCCGAGCGAAGAGCGAGCCCTGTATCGTAGCGCCACTGGAGTCCTTACTTATGCGTTTTTCGCGCATAAGGAAGGACTCCAGTGGAGCCCCCAAATCATTCCTATAGAAATAAGGCGTCTAAAGCCGAAGCAAATCTGTTTATTATTACGTAAATTTGAGGGAAGCTACTTATATAATATATGCCTACTACAGATACACGAATAACGGAGAAAGAGGAACTCGATATTGAGAAGGCTTACCACGATATGGTGACCTCAATCAAAGCGAATCTAGATGAGGTCGATAAGACGAATATTCGACAGGCTTTTGTACTGGCGCATGATGCTCATAAAAAGCAGCGTCGCAAGTCGGGGGAACCGTATATCTTCCATCCTATAGCAGTGGCTAAAATAGTAGCTGTAGAAGTTGGTCTCGGAGCGACGGCTATCATCTCTGCACTGCTGCATGATGTCGTGGAAGATACGCCCATAGAACAGGAAGAAATAGAGACGCTATTTGGGCAGCGTATCGGGCTGATCGTCGATGGCTTGACGAAGTTGGATGGTACCTATAAGTTTGAGCATCAGCAGGCAGAAAACTTTAAGAAAGTATTGAGTACGCTCGTGCAGGATGTGCGCGTGGTGCTGATCAAAATGGCGGATCGCCTGCACAATATGCGGACCATAGGGTCGATGCCGAAGCATAAGCAAATAAAGATTGGAGCAGAGACGGCGTATATCTATGCGCCGCTAGCACATAGACTAGGATTGTACGAAATCAAGACGGAGTTTCAGGATTTGTGTATGAAGATCCTCAATACGGAGGAGTATGAGGATATCGAATTGAGGTTGAAAGAAACGGAAGAATCTCGTAATGATTATATCGATCAGTTTTTGAATCCTTTGCTTGCGGAGCTCAACAAGTCTGACGTCAACTACATCGCCAAGTCTCGGACCAAGAGCATCTACTCTATCTGGAATAAGATCAAAAATAAAGGGGTCGACCTATCTGAAATCTATGACATATTTGCCGTCCGAATCATCATAAATTCTCCTCGCAAAGAGGATGAAAAAAAATTGTGCTGGGAAGTGTATAGTATCATCACTGATGTATATAAACCTATCGCAGAACGACTGAAAGATTGGGTGACTACGCCTAAAGCCAATGGCTATGAGTCTCTGCATACTACGGTGATCGGACCGGGTGGTCGCTTTGTAGAAATCCAGATACGAACCTCGAGAATGGACGAGATAGCGGAGCGTGGTTTTGCCGCGCACTGGAAATACAAGGGGCAAAAGATGACTACGGATCATTTTGGAGACTGGCTCGATAATGTGCGAGACATACTGGAAAATTCGAACTCGAATGCCATCGAATTTATCAATGATTTCAAGACGAACTTGTTTAACGAGGAGGTCTATGTCTATACGCCGATGGGCGATATGAAGGTGATGCCAAAGGGCGCTACTGCGCTAGATTTTGCCTTTAGCATACATACAGATGTAGGCTATCGATGCACTTCTATCAAGGTCAACGGCAAACTCGAGCCGATGGGTTATGTCCTGCAAAATGGGGACAAGGTAGATGTGGTCACCCGTAGAAATCAGAAGCCAAGCGAAGCATGGCTCAAATATGTGATTACAGGTAAAGCGCGTTCCAAGATTCGTGCTTCTATGAAAGAGGAGAAGAAGCAAAAAGGCGAACTCGCGAAGGAAGCTTTGATGCGCAAATTGAAGAACCTCAAAGTAGACTTTGACGAAGGTATAGACGTCTTGGTGAAGTACTACAATCTGCAGAGTAGACCTGATCTATACTACGAGATATTTTTAGAAAAAATAAAACTCCAGGACCTTGGTAAGACGTTTGATGTCGTCAGTGGCAAGCTCGTGGAGAAAGTCGATGAGGCTGCACTAGCTGCTCAGAAGGCAAATGCCATCGAAGAAAAGGAGGCCGCTGCAATTGAATTGGTCAATAAACAAGTGTCCAAACGAGGCAAGACAAATCTAATCATAGATGGTCAATCTGCAGATACTTTCCAATACTCCTTTGCTACCTGCTG
>JALZVN010000345.1 GCA_023299965.1 Saprospiraceae bacterium
GCCTGACCTGAAACATAGACTAAGTAAAATTCTCCAGCTGTTCCATTGATATTAATAGTCTCAGTATCTAAAGCGTAATTTGAACTACAAGCTACAGGGGCTGGGAGTCTTGTGCAGTTGGAGGACGCATCCGCAAGGCTAGTAAATGGTCCCCAAGCTACTACGCCTATATTATTCTGACTAGTAAAGCTTAAGTTCAGCACTCCACTGGTCGTTACTTCTACATAATAATACCCATTAACAGAAGGTAATATTGAAGTATTGGTAAAGCAACCATAATCTCCTGGTACCTGATTGATATTATTTCCTAGGGGAAAATCAAAAGATTGAAGGGTGCATAAGGGTGATGGGTCACTACAAGTAGCGGATTGTCCAATAAGGACATGCGACCAGAGTAAAAGGGAAAAAGCTGTAATCAGAAATCTCATAATAAATTTTGTTTGCGAATAGGAATAATAAAAACGAGTATGATTCAATAATGGTTGGCGGGTACCTAATCAACTGAATTTCGGTTCTATTCAGATAAATAGGCATATAAATATAAGAAATATTTAAAAAATCAAGATGAGGAATTATCAGATTTACCCTCATATGACCACGTTATAGCACAATATGGTTGAAATTTGACCAATTATGGATTGGTGTACATAAAAAAACCTCTTCTCGCAAGCGAGAAGAGGTTGAACAAATGAACTTTGAGACCCTTAACTCTCTATCAAAAATATTTTGATATCGAATTAAAAATTTGTCTTGAGTGTTTAGTTCTAAGCAAATTTATTTGATCACAATCATTTTCCTTGTTGCAGTATGTGAAGCAGTTTCTAACTGGTAGTACAATACACCATTTGCATCAAGCTCAGATAAATCTATGTTTATCTCATTGTAACCACGAACAAAATTGTCCTTAATTACTCTAAGCTCTTTACCTGAAACATCCATAATTCTTAGCGTTGCCGCTGAAGCTTGTGGAAGGTTGAATCCAATATTTGTATTCACCTTAAATGGATTTGGCTGATTCTGGTATAATTCAAATGCAGCAGCATTCAAACTTGCTCCATCTTCAGACAAAATATTTAATTCCACGTTGTATTTTCCTCCTTCATTATATGCTTCAGCAATAGTATGCTTTGAATTAACTGTAAGCTCTGTAGCAATATCTGTTGCAGTCTTAGCAATGAAGTTAAGTTCAAACAAGTCATTATCAGCTACTGCTATCGTGTTGCCAGAGAAAGTATTCCAACTGAAAGTAATGGCTCCTTCGTCTAACATCGTGAATCCAAAGTTAGATCCTTTAAGTTCTAAAGCACCTTCCTTAAACCCAGCGAACTCTAATCTAGCAGGATCAAATTCTATTGTAAACTGCATAGCAGACATAGAAGTAAAATCCGTCATGTGGAATGGAATACTAACTTCTTGTCCAGATTCCAACTCTTGATTTTCAATAGCGATAGTCGCAACTGGATCAAAAGATCTTGTATCTACATCTAGTAATCTATTGGCTACTGATGTGTTGTCTAAATCTCCTAGCTTAACCCCTACGAAGTTCGCAGATACATCTGAAGCTAGGTTGTTAATATCGATAACATGTGGGATGTTCTCTCCTAAAGGATTTTCTGGATTAGCAAACTGGTAATTAGCATCTACAAACAACCATGACTTCTCAGAAGAAAACTCTTGGATATTAAATAAGATCAACTGTCTCATTTCAAGTAAATCTCTAATATCTAAAGTACGATCTAAGTTAACATCTGCCGCTAGTATCTTATAAGGACTATCTAGGGTCTGTAGACTTAAGATGTGTCTAGTCAATAGTACTAAATCAAATGTAGAGATCCCGTTAGTAACATTAATATTCTTAGCAGGTTCTACACTGTAGTCATCGTTCATATCTAAATCAGGGAACAAGAAAGAACCATCCGTCTGAGTTACATAAGGAGTCATATCTTGTGACGTATTTGCAACTTGTACAGTTACTTCTTCAACGTCCTCATCATTCTCATTGAAGATTCTACCAGAGATTTGAGCAGAAGCAGTAGCTGTAGTACCGCAATCATTTTCAGTATCGATTACTTCAACTTCTACCACGCAGAAATCAAAGTTACCATTCTCATCTTGTACAAATACCTGAATATCGAAAGTAGTTGGTAAAGCATTTCCGTTACCATCTCTAACTAAGTCATCACAAGTAATAGTAACCTCCGTTGCAGAAGGTGCTACAGATGGGTTAGGATTAGTTGCTAAAGAAACAGAGACGATAATATCTTCATTATTCGTACAGTTATCAGAAATACTTTCCTGCTTTATTAAATCTGAAGCCCAAATCTGAACAGATCTTGCATCACCATTCATAATCACTGTGTTCACATTATTACAAAATGGTGTTGGATTCTTTCTATCAGAAATAGTTATCTCAAACTCACTCGTTGAGGTATTTCCACAACCGTCACTTACAGAAACTTTTGCAGCATGCACCCCTACTGGAAATACTCCAGAGATTGTTGCATTACTTCCAAACTCATCATTTGTTCCGTTGTTAAAAATATCTACACTCCAAGAATAAGTCAGGTTATCAGAACAATTATCTGTTGCCTCGATGTTTACGGCAACGTTGCCAGTACAATCATCATTGAAAGTATCGAAAAATATCGGAGCTGTTGACGTAATTACTGGAGCAGTATTATCAATGATATCGATATTTTGTGTATATCTAAAATATCCATCACCATCATCTTGAAACTTAAGTGCATCTCCTTCTACAGCGATACCACCAGCAGTTGCAGTTGCTTCATTTACATCTACACAAGTATTCTTAATAATATAAGTTCTTGTTATTCTATTACATGCACCAGATTGGATTACAAAAGTTTGGTCTTCTGAGCTTATTCCAACCTCTGCACAAGTAACTCCTGATATGATAGGCTCACCAACCATATCGATATTTACCATATTCGCACAACCTTCAATAGTCACATCTTCTGGAAAAGTAACGAAGAAGTTAAAGTCTGGTTCTACAGTTATAGTTTGCGTACAAGTTGTTACTCCATTGCTCGTAAATACAGTAAAGGTTCTTTCGATAAGGCCTTGTCCACAATCAATATCCCCTGATTCGGCAGTAATATCAGCAAAATTAACTCCACAATTATCTACTGCATATCCGTTATTTCCACTTGGTGTAGTTGTGTTTAATTCTATAAATCCAGTAACTGATTGATCCGTTGATTCCATACAGTTTACTGTAATATCAGCTGGACAAACAACACTAGGACCAGACTTATCTTCCACACTCACAGTAACTATACAAGTATTTTCATTACCAGCTTCATCTGTTACTCTTAGCATCACCATTACTTGTTGACCAGCATCTGCACAGTCCACATCTAGGCAAGAAGAAAAATCATCATCTCTATCCATTCTTTTGATCATTCTAGTAGCGATACCACAGTTATCAGAACTTCCACTATCTAAATTATCAGCACAAATTGATGCCGCTCCGTTAGTAGCATTTGTCAAAGAAACTGTTGTGAATTGATCACAAATTGCTACTGGCGCAGTGTTATCTCTAATGTCATAAAATACAGAACAAGGTTCAGAGATGTTTCCACAAGCATCCGTAGCAACAAAATCAACTCGATAATCTCTAAATTCTAAAGCAATATTATTTGATAAATCTTGAACTTGAGTTACTAAAATATACCCCGTACCAGATTGACCTGAAGTGAAAATATTTGCTGAAAAAGTCAAAGGAGAACTACAAAAATCTGTTGCTGTTGGAGGAGTCAACAATCCTTCAAATCCACAAGCAGCACTTGCAGAAGCAGTCGTATTTAAAACGAATGGATTCTCAAAGCTACCACCTTCCGCTGTCTCAGCTACACAATCAAATTCAGGAGCAGTAGTATCCTCTATCACAATAATCTGTCTGAAGTTTTCAAGACCGGTAACAAAACTACCATCACACCAATCAATTACTGTAAACTCACGGATGTACTTTTCAGTCATACCACAAGTTTCTGAAAGTAATTCATCAGTTGAACTTACATTAAATTTACAAACACCATTATTAGTATCTGTAATAGGAAGAAATTGAGGATTATTATTATCATCCAAAGGAGTAAACTCAAGATCATTGTCTGCAGAAGTATCGGCAGCTGCATCAAATTTTACGTTTACATAATGCGGTACATTCTGCGGATCTAATGCTGCTAATGTCTCTTGGTCAATAGATGAACCACATTCTATAGTTACAGATGTGCGCGGTTGGTTTACAGTAGATGGTCTCCATATATAAATAAATTGTGGACATGCATCGCTAGATAGTCCATTAACATCACTAGCGCTATACAAGTTAACAATCACTCTGTCCACTACAAATTTGGGTCTCATATCAGTCACAGCATCAATTGGCGCTGTGAAATCTATCACTGCTTGATCAGTAGGATCTGGTGCTGGAATAGTTAAACTTGAACTTACCGTAAATGGAAAACTCAAATCTCCACAGTCTCCAAAATTAAGAGTCACTAGGTTTATAGAATTCTCATCGATACCAGAACAGTCATCAAAAACAGGTGTTCCAGAATCAAATGATTCTCCACAACTTATATTAATTTGATTATTTTCGATAGAACAAGTTGGTCCAGACTTATCTTCAGCATTGATGAATCCCCAGCAGAAATTTCCTGAAGCAGTATTCGCCATATCTGGAGTATACATAATTTGTACTTCGTACAAACCTGGCTCTGTGATAATATCATCTGTCTGTCCTAATATATTTACCGTATACTGAGAATCGTCTGCACATTCAGCCTCCAACAACATACTTGGAGTTACTTGCAATTCGCAGAATCTACTCAATGTAACGTTTACTACATCATCGCAAGCCAAAATAGGCTCAATGATGATTACCTGCTCACAAGTAGTTGCAACACCTGCACAATCTTCTACTGTAAAAGTAATAGTGTGCGTGCCAGTAGGTGCGCCAGCTGCAACAGCAATAGACCCATCTATATTACGGCTTGTAAACGGCATTAATTCAGCATTTGACATCGGCGCTATCACATTGCCTTCACAAGATCCTGATACAGTAGGAAGATCTACCGTAAAAGCATTTGCAGAACAACCGCTATAAGTAGCTGCTATAAATCTTGGGTCATTGCACATTATGCTACACCCTTCACAAGCTACTGTGATTTCAATATCGTTCCAGTTGCTTCCACACTGATGATCAAAAGTAGCTAAGTATATTAGGGCATCCTCGTTCATACAATCATCCAATGCAGTGTAAGAAACACTGGTACAGTTAGAAACTGGGTTTCCAGTAGATTCTAAGAAAACACCTACACCAGAAATATCATTCCATAAATCGGCATGAGGAAATTGGTTGCCATTTGGTGGTGTACCATCATAACAAATCGTGAAAGTGTAATTGTTAGCAGGATTAATCGTCAACTCAAATACATCACCTGATTGTCCGGAGATGCTCTGAGTAGTAGAACAAGTTGAAATATTTTCCATTTGCGTTGCCGCTATCGGCAAATCACAAGTTTGTGCTACGATCCCCACTTGACTAACAAAAAGGAATAATAGCATCAAAGTAAATTTCTCAGTCCAAGTCGAATTGCCTCTACTTGGAGGATTGTCTGAGTAAGCTTTTGAAGTAGTAGTCCCTGTTTGCTTTGAAAAGGGAGCTGTAACGTGCTTCATAATGTTCATAATTTTAGTGATATAAATAATTTATGTTTTCAATTTTATACCCATATGAAGCGTATACACATTACTCGACCAGGCCAAAAAGTTGCGTTAACTTTTTCAGCTATACATCTAAGTGCACTTGTATAGGCTGTCGCAAATAGCAATAGCGCTATACACAGTAGTGTACTACTACATGTTATCTGAAAGAAAGAAGTCTTGGATACCTAAACGGCATTAGTGAAGCTGCAGAAGCTCATCACATCCAATACTGATAATATCCCAATCAGATAAGGGTTTATATAGGTCGGTTTATGAAATGAAACTATTTCAGAATATAAAATAGTTCGAGGCAGATGCATTGCAGCTTTGCCGAATGCAACTTTAGTATTTTACTAGGAAAGGATAAGTGGGTTGCGTTGAAAAATAGAAAAGATGGAAATTTTGTTTTAGCCACAGACCCAAACTGGCAGCAAAGCGCTTATGATCAGCGATTTACATGT
>JALZVN010000346.1 GCA_023299965.1 Saprospiraceae bacterium
ACGGAACGTTGCGCAGCAATCTAGGTCCAGTGGACCTAGATTATGAAGGAACCTTAGTAGGCATACTAAGTTTTGGGTAGACCCCTAATTCATGCCCTTGGCTAATTTTTTCACTCAAGATTAAGATGAGAAGTACATTTTTTAAAGGGTATGCTCTTGAAAAATGCCTAATTTTAGTGATATATCCTTAAAGTTATCCTAATACAAATATTGATTGTAACCAATCAAATATTTGCATCGTCGTTCTTTTAAATCACCAAAAGAAAAAGTTATGAGAAATATGAGATCAATTTTAACAAGTTTATTGTGTTTGTTATTTATTGCTGCGGGCATGGCGCAAGATGTCACCAATGTGCGGGTATCTACCACTGATGAAGAAGTGCTCGTGACCTACGATTTGATTGGGGACAATGGAACTGCATATGATGTACAAGTAGATTTCAAAATGAACAATGGACAATCGCTGAATGCCAAAACATTGAAAGGGGATATCGGCGAAGTACTGCCGGGCAAAGATAAAGTAGTTATTTGGAAGGTATATGATGACATAAATGGATTGCAAGGGGGACTTGAGCCTGTGTTCTCGGTAACTCCGATGAAGGCACCTGTGGCGGACGCAGATACACCTTCAGGTCCTACGCCAACTCCGCCTAATAATAATGACGATGAAAAAATTATTGATGTTTTAGAAGATGCGATTAATGGTGGAGGCAAGAACTATAGAGTAGGATTAAAGGTCGGTCTTGGAAACAGTCGTGCACTCGTGAATCGTGGGGCAGGAGAATTTTCACAAGAGTTTAGTTGGGAAGGCGGAGTATACTATAGATATAACTTGAATCGCAAACTTTATCTACAACCAGAAGTCATATACCATAGTCAAAGATATACGCGTTCTACGGCTGTTGCTTCTGAGCGATTTACGCATAATCAGGTACGTGGACAGTTGATAGGTGGTGTGAAGCCAATAGGTCTTGGTTTGTACTTCAATGCTGGTTTGTATTATGCTTATCAGTTTAATGGAAAAAGTCAGCTCAATGAGAATGGCAATACTATAGAAGAATCGTTTTCAGATTTTCCATCGCAGAATGGAGAGGCGGAACCATTCAATAACACTGATTTTGGATATATTTTAGGGGGTACCTTGAGCTTTAACAGAGGTGGATTTGCTTTGAGTTTATTAGTGTCTAGGAGTTTTGATAGTGTACTCAATGATACCTACCATATAGGAGATGCTGCATTTGAGGGTTTGAACTTACGTCATAGAAGTTTCCACTTTGTTATTCACAAAAAGTTTTAATATGATTCAGACCAGTCATCTCACTGGGTATTTATGGAAGATTCTTGTTGTCTTTTTTATCTGTGCTTGTAGTGTGCTACAGGCACAGGTAGAAATCAACTTTCCAGAAAAGTCTACAAAGGATTTAGCCAAAAATCAAGGTGCGCAAGGTGCAAATCTGACTGGTCTTTGGGAGGCGGAGATCACTCAATTGACCTGGAAGGGACAGCCTCAGCTGCAGAATATGACAGGTAAATTGCATGTTGAGATCGAGCAAAGTGGGAATAAAGTAAAAGGCTTAATGGTTTGTCGCGCCAAGTTTGACAACAACCAAGGATACCTTTCTTTTGAAAAAGAGTTCTCCGGTCGATGGGATGGAGAGCAACTATTGTATCAAGACGAAGCCATAAAAAACTATATCAATACCCATCGTAGTATGCGACATGTTGAGAGTTGCATGAAGCAAGCTCGATTGGATTTTTATCGCATCGGAAATGAAATGCACCTCAAAGGCGCTTGGCAGGGAGTAGGGCACGTTAGTGATGTCCCATGTAGTCCAGGTAATATACACTTGACGAAAATAGATGACGAGATGATCGCTTCAGAAGTAGCGACTACCTATAACGTCAGTTTCTCCCAAAAGAATCGAGGTCCTGTCGAGTTAAAGTGGGATGAGGATAATAAGATCAAAAAGATTAAAAATCGAAACGTCAAGAAAGGGGAAGAGATAAAAGTGCAGAGTAAGTCGATTAGCATCACGGTGTATGATCATCAGCGAGATGATGGAGATATTATTTCTCTGAATTATAACGGAAATTATATACTAGAAAAATTCACCCTCAAAAACGAAAAGCACAAAGTGGATGTCGTGCTAGATGAGGATAAAGCAGTCCCAAATTATCTGATACTCTATGCACATAATCTAGGGGAAGTGTCTCCTAATACAGTAGCTGTGATAGTCGATGATGGCTTCACCAAACAGCGCTTCATCCTCAATGCGGATATGAATACAAGCGATGTTATCTATTTTAAATTGGCAAAGAAATAGAGCGCTGCGATGCAGCGAATTGTGAATTATAGGTGATAAGGTATAAACGATTTGAATGAAACCTATTGCTTTTGCCTTAGCAACTTGATGTTTGTTTACACGAATAGTCTTAGACTTTTTGTTACTAGGAGATTCTAATTCTGATTTTTTGATAAAAATAACTTTATCTGCTGGAGCGCCGCATTGATAATCCATCTCCACACTGGCAAAAGATTGTAATACAAATAATCGATAGAATGATTACTTTAAGTAAGCGCATTTATAATTTGCCATTTATAATTATTTCCTCAACGTCTCCGTATACTTTGCTACCGCCACCAATTCTTCAGCACTAAGAATATCCTTGTATGGGGTCATCAATCCTCGACCGTGGTATACTTGAGCCACTGCCTCTTCTAATGAGATCTCTGATTTGGTGAGGTCTTTAGCGCCATTGATAGCAAGGTTGCCGCTGAATCCGTGACAACTTGCACAGTTCGCTTTGAATACTTTTTTGGCATTAATAGACTGTAGTGCCTTGTCTCCAACGCTTGCTATGATCTCAAGTGCTTTTGCTACTTGGGTTGCATTCATGCTGCTTGCAGTACCTGTTTTTGTAGAGCTAGATTTTTTGCTTGCGGTTGGAGTTTTGGTGCTTATCACTTTCTTGACTGGTGCTCCACCGGATAGTTCATCTCCACATTGGCTCAAAGTAACAATTACTATAGCGGCTATTATTATTGATCTTATCATTGGTTTTAATCTTCTCTTTCGTAAAATAATTTGTAGTACTTTCTTCCCGTGTCATCCTTACCTCTTTCAATCTTGCTGCGATCTCCGTGGATGTAAACATGAAAGTTTTTATCTAACTTAAGCACACTCTTGAATATTTTCGATTGTTGCTTTACGGCAAGATTTGAGATGGGAAAAGAGTCCTCCACCTCTACACTTCCTCTTTGTTTGTG